>JBPCJB010000237.1:0-9351 GCA_051005735.1 Gaiellaceae bacterium
AGGATCGTCGCGTCGTGCTCGGACCTGATCTCACGGACGAACTCCTGCACCTCGAGCTTCGAGCGCGGATCGAGCCCCGTCGTCGGCTCGTCGAGCAGGAGCAGCACCGGCGAGGTGAGAAGCGCCCGCGCGAGCGCGACCTTCTGCTGCATCCCGCGTGAGAGGTTCTCCATCGGCTCGCTCCGCCGATCGGCCGGGAAGCCGACCCGCTCGAGGATCGCCGGGATCCGCTCTTTCGTCGCGCGCGGGCTCATCCCGTAGAAGCGCGCGGCATAGCTCAGGTTCTCGCCCGAGGACATCTTCTTGAAGAACGAGGCCTCGACCGAGACTCGGTTCACGAGCTTGCGCACCGGCCGCGGGTCGGCGAAGACGTCATGGCCGAAGACGTTGGCGCTGCCGCCGTCGTGGAGCAGGAGCGTCGAGAGCAGCCGGACGAGCGTCGACTTGCCGGAGCCGTTCTGCCCCAGGATCGCCACGCACTCGCCCCGTTCCATCGTGAACGTGACGCCCTGCAGCGCTGCGCGACGCTTGCGCGCGAACCGGCCCGCCTTCTTGTCGCGGCGGACGAACTCCTTGCGGAGAGCGCGGACCTCGACAGCGGGCGTAGGACGGGACAACGGGATTACCTCACTCATCGGGACCTCCATCGACACACAAAAACTCCAGGACCAGGCACGCGACCCCCGCTAGAGCGGCGGGGCGCGGCAGCGGGTGTCCTACATGTGGAAGAGGAGTCTCACGCGGCCGACGATACCACCGGGTCATCGTCCGAGGCAAGCCTGGGATTGCGGATCCCAAGGAGGCCGACGAGGCCGCCGGCCCCGACGACGGCGGCGGTGATCACCATCCCGAGCCGGAAGCCGGCCAGATCGAGCTCCGCGCCGGAGCGACCCGCGACGGCCACCCCGACGACCGCGATCCCGAGCAGGCCGGCGACGCGCGCGACGGCGTTGTTGACTCCGGAGGCGATCCCGCTGTCGCCTCGCCGCGCCTCGGCCATCACCGTCGAGGTCAGCGGCGCGACCGTGAGCGCGAGCCCTGCTCCGAAGACGATCATCGGCGGCAGCAGGTCGACGAAGTAGTCGACGTTCTCGTCGACGCGCACGAGGAGGAGCACGCCTACCGCGGCGACGAGCGGGCCGACGCCCATGAAGAGCCGCGGCCCGAACCGGCTCGAAAGCGCGCCGATCCGACTCGAGAGGAAGAAGAGGAAGATCGTCACGGGCAGGCCGGCGAGCCCGCTCTCGAGCGCCGAGTAGCCCGCCACGGTCTGGAGGAAGATCGTCAGGAAGAAGAAGAGCGACGAGAGCCCGGCGTAGACGAGCAGCGTCTCCACGTTCGTGAAGCTGAAGTTGCGGCTCCGGAAGAGACCGAGTGGCAGCATCGGGTCGCGCGTGCGCCGCTCCCAGACGACGAAGGCGGCGAGCAGGGTCGCGCCGCCGATGAGGCCGCCCAGCACGACCGGGCTCGTCCAGCCGCGCTGCGGCTGCTCGACCAGCGCGACGACGGGACCGGCGAGCCCGAGCGCGGTCAGCACGGCCCCGACGACGTCGATCCTCCGACCCTGGCGCTCCGTCGCCTCGCCGCGCTCGACAGCGATGGTGATGAGGGCGAGCGTAACGGCCACGAGCGGCACGTTGACCGCGAAGATCCAGCGCCAAGAGGTGACGTCGACGATCTGGCCACCGGCGATCGGGCCGGCGACGGCGGCGATCCCGCCCCACGCGGTCCAGGTCCCGATCGCGGCGCCACGCTCCTTCTCGTCTTCGAAGGTGGTCGCGATCAGCGCCAGCGAGGCGGGCGTGAGAAGCGCGCTCGTGACCCCCTGCACCGCCCGCGCCGCGACGAGCGTCTCGATCGTGGGTGCGATCGCACAGAGAACCGACGCGACCCCGAACCCCGCCACGCCGAGCGCGAAGATCCTCCGCTCGCCGTAGAGGTCGCCGAGCGAGCCGCCGATCAGAATCAGCGAGCCGAGCGTGAGCAGATACGCGTTCACGACCCACTGCTGCCCGGCGAGCCCGCCGCCGAGGTCGTCCTGGATCGCGGGCAGCGCGACGTTCACGATCGTCCCGTCGAGGAGCGCGATCCCCGAGCCGAGGATTGTGGCGACGAGCGTCAGTGTCCTCACGCGCGTTGCATCCATCCGTCAGCGATGCTACGTTCCCGACCAGGTTCTGCCGGCGCAGGCGGAGCCGAGGCTATGGCGCCTCGCAACTCGAACAGAGTTTGCGGGCGCTTTTTTCGTGGTCCAACGCAAGGAGGCGGCGAGATGTCGGAGCTGGAGAGCAGGCACTTCCTCGGTGGCGGCGGCGAGGCGCTGCCCGATGCGCGTGAGGCGCTCGAGTGGGCGTCGGGCACGCGGGTGCAGATGGTCGATCTCAAGTTCTGCGACCTGCTCGGGACGTGGCAGCACCTGTCGCTGCCGCTGCGCGCGCTCGGCGGGTCGGCCTTCGACGAGGGGCTCGGCTTCGACGGCTCCTCGATCCGCGGCTGGCAGGGGATCTCCGAGTCGGACATGCTCCTGTTCCCCGATCCCAGCTCGGCGATCCTCGATCCCGCTACGGAGGCGCCGACGCTTTCCCTGATCTGCGAGATCGTGGATCCGCTCACGAAGGCGCCGTACTCCCGCGATCCGCGCCAGGTCGCCAAGCGCGCCGAGGACTACCTCCGCTCCACCGGAATCGCCGACACCTGCTTCGTCGGCCCGGAATGCGAGTTCTTCGTCTTCGACGACGTCAGCTATGACCTCGGCCCGAACGCGGCGCACTACGCGGTCGACTCGGCGGAGGGCTTCTGGAACTCCGGCAAGCCCGGCCTCGGCTACACGTCGCGGCCGAAGGAGGGCTACTTCCCGACCGCACCGCACGACACGCTGCACGACCTCCGCACCGCCATGGTGCTGACGCTCGAGCGGCTCGGGATCCCGTGCGAGTTCCACCACCACGAGGTCGCCTCCGGCGGCCAGTGCGAGATCGACCTCCGCTACGAGACGTTGACGCGGATGGCCGACCAGGTCATGACCTACAAGTACGTCGTCAAGAACGTCGCGCGTGCGCACGGCAAGTCGGTCACGTTCATGCCGAAGCCGGTCTTCGGCGACAACGGCTCGGGGATGCACTGCCACCAGTCCCTCTGGAAGGAGGGCACCCCGCTGATGGCCGACAAGTCCGGCTATGCGGGCCTCTCGCAGCTCGCCCGCGCCTACGTCGGCGGGCTGCTGCGCCATGCGCCGGCGCTCCTCGCCTTCTGTGCGCCGACCACGAACTCCTACCGGCGACTCGTGCCTGGCTACGAGGCGCCGGTCAACCTCGTCTACTCCCAGCGGAACCGCTCGGCCTGCATCCGGATCCCGATGTACTCCGACTCGCCGAAGGCGAAGCGAATCGAGTTCCGCTGCCCGGACGCGGCGGCCAATCCCTACCTCGCGTTCTCCGCGATGCTCCTGGCGGGGATCGACGGGATCCAGCAGGGGATCGACCCGGGCGCGCCCGCCGACTACGACCTCTTCGAGAAGGCGGGCCAGGACGTTCCGCAGGTGCCCGGCTCGCTCGCGGAGGCGCTCGACGCGCTCGAGGCCGACCACGAGTTCCTGCTCGCCGGCCGGGTCTTCACCGAGGACCTGATCCGAACCTGGATCGACTGGAAACGCGAGCACGAGGTCGACGTCGTCCGCCTCCGCCCCCATCCCGCAGAGTTCTCCCTCTACTACGACTGCTAGGAGGCGCGCATGCTCAAGGTCGAGGCTGTCGTCGTCCGGGACCGGGTTGAGCCCGTGCTGGACGCAGTGACGGAGCGCACCGGACACGTGGGCGTGACCGTGCTCGAGGCGGTCGGCCACGGCCGCCAGCCGGGGATCACGCACGAGTACCGCGGCCGGGTCTTCCAGTCGCGGTTCCTGCCGAAGGCGCTGCTCGTCTTCGTGGTCGAGGACGAGCTCGTCGAGGCGGTCGTCGAGACGATCGTGGACACGGCCCGCACCGGGCACGAGTCGGGCGACGGGATCGTCTGGACTACGCCCGTCCTCGACGTCCGCCACAACCGCACCGGGCTCTCACTCGAGGCGGTCGAGGCATGACGAACGCAGAGCTTGCGATCGCGGCCTCGACGATCTGGGTCATCCTCGCCGCGATCCTCGTCATGTTCATGCAGGCCGGCTTCGCCTTCCTCGAGGCCGGATTGACGCGGATGAAGAACGTCGGTCACGTCGCCGCCAAGAACGTGCTCCTCTTCGGGATCGCCTCGCTCGTCTACTACCTCGTCGGCTTCGGGATCGCCTTCGGCGACGGCGGCAACGGGCTCCTCGGCGGCTCCGGCTTCCTGCCGAACGTGGACGACCTGCTCGCAGTCGGGGCGGCCCCGTTCTCCTGGTTCGGCACCGTGCCGGCAGGGGCCGCGTACCTCTTCCAGGCGGTGTTCGCGGGCGTCTCGCTGGCGATCGTCTGGGGCGCCATGGCCGAGCGAACGAAGCTCTGGGTCTACTTCGCGTTCGGCGTCGTCTTCACGCTGATCTACTCGGTCGTCTCGCACTGGATCTGGCACCCGGACGGCTGGCTCTTCGCGCTCGGGATGCAGGATTTCGCCGGCTCGACGGTCGTCCACTACCAAGGGGCGCTGGCGGCGCTCGCGGGGGCGCTTCTCCTCGGCCCACGCCTCGGCAAGTACGGCGCCGACGGGAAGCCGAACGCGATCCCCGGCCACAACATGGCCTACACGACTCTCGGCGTCCTGATCCTCTGGTTCGGCTGGTTCGGCTTCAACGCGGGCTCGACCCTCGGGATCGCGAGCGGCGAGCACGTCGGCTACTTCGCCTACGTGGCGCTGACGACGAACGTCGCCGCCGCGGCCGGCGCGCTCGGCGGCGTGCTCACCTCGTGGCTCGTCGTCAAGAAACCGGATCTCTCAATGCTCCTGAACGGTGTGATCGCGGCGCTCGTCGCCGTCACGGCGGCCTCGGGCTTCGTCGCGCCCTGGGCGGCGATCGTGATCGGCTTCATCGCCGGCGCGATCGCGGTCGGTGGCGTCCTGTGGATCGAATCGCTCGGAATCGACGACCCGATCGGCGCTGTCGCCGTCCACGGCATGGCCGGCGCCTGGGGGACGCTCGCGACCGGGCTCTTCGCGGTTCCGGAGCTCGCCTCGAACCTCGCGACCGGCGCCGGCGGCTTCTTCTACACCGGGTCGCTCCGGCAGGTCGGCATCCAGGCGCTCGGTCTCGCCGCCGTCGGGCTCTTCACGTTCGCGGCCTCGTTCGGGGCGCTCTGGGCGATGAAGAAGCCCGCCGGGATCCGGGTCGACGAAGCGACGGAGCGGGCCGGCCTCGACGTAGCCGAGCACGGGATGTGGGGCTATCCCGAGTTCTACCTCCCGGTTCCCGGCGGCTACGGGACGGAGTCGCACGGCGCCTCTGTCTCCCCCGGATTCCGCCATCAGGCGACCGCGCCGGCCGGCGCGCAGCCCGCGCTCGCGGCCGATCGGACTTAGCGAGCAGAGGGAGGGACAGTCCCTAGGACGCGTCTATTTCAGACAGGTCCTAGGGACTGTCCCTCCGATCAGGACGCCGCGAAGGTGACGGTGACCGAGGCGACGAGCTGCTGCTCGCCGGGCTCGATCGGGGTGCTGGCGGCATCGGAGCTCTTCGTCGCCTGGAGCGCGACCGGGGGAGGGGCCGCGCCTCCTTCGACGATCTGCGTGATCCGTCCGAGCGAGACGTTCGCCGCGGCGGCGAGCGCCTGGGCGCGCAGACGGGCGTCGGCGACCGCGGCTCGAAGGGCCTGCCGGTAGAGCTCGTCTTGGTCGCCGCGCGAGAGAGCGGGCCCGGACACCTGGTTCGCGCCGGCCGCGACGGCCGCATCGATCACTGCGCCTGCCCTGTCGAGCCGGCGGATCGTCGCCGAGACCGAGTTCTGGGCGACATAGCCCTGGACGCCGGCGGGGCCGGATCCCGTCGACTCGTTGTAACGCGGATAGAGGGAGACCGACTGCGTCTGCGCGTCCGTGGCGCCCGCGGCCTTGATCGCCGCTATCACCTGGCGCATCTCGACCCCGTTCGCGGCGAGGGCTGCCTTCGCGGTCACGGCCTGGGTCTCGACACCGAACGAGAGCTGGGCTCGATCGGGAACGGACTCGACACTGCCGCTGCCCTGGACGGTGATCCCGTTGCCGGTGTCGCCCGCTGCGGCGGGCGCATCGCCTGCGCGCGTGACGGCCGCGACGGCCGCGAGCGCGAGCAGGCTCGTGATGATGATCGTGAGTCGTCTCATGTCTCTCATACGCCACCGATTCGCGGTTCGTCACACTGCTCCTGTGGAGACGCGCTTCGTCGACTGCCGCGACCGCGACGCGTATCTCGCGGGCCATCCCCCCGGCGCCGCGCATGCGGATCCGGAGCTCGACCTCACGGGCGCAGACGGAGGCGGTCGGCATCCGCTCCCGACCGCGGCCACCTTCGCCGAATGGGCGTCCGCGGCGGGGATCGGGCCGGCAACGCTCGTCATCGCCTACGACGCGGGCACCGGCTGGGCGGCGAGGCTCTGGTGGCTCCTGCGCCACTTCGGTCACGACGACGCAGCCGTGCTCGAGCTCGATCGCTGGCGCGGCCCGCTGCACACCGGCTCCGAGGAGATCGCGCCGGCGGAGTTCGTCGCCCGCCCACGGACGGACGACACCGCGAGCGCCGCGGAGCTACTCGCGCGTCTCGACGATCCGCGGCTCGTCCTGCTCGACGCCAGGGCACCGGAGCGCTACCGGGGCGAGGTCGAGCCGATCGACCGGATCGCGGGGCGGATCCCCGGCGCGCGCAACCTTCCCTTTCAGGAGGCGTTCCCTTCGCCGCCCCACCTCCTCGAGACAGACGAGCTCGTCGTCTACTGCGGCTCCGGGGTCACGGCCTGCGTCGACATCCTCGCGCTTGCCCTCGCCGGCCGCGATGACGTGCGGCTCTATCCGGGCTCCTGGAGCGAGTGGTCCGAGCTCGGGCATCCGGTCGAACGCGGGTGACTCTCAGCTCGAGGCCTGCGTCGGCGGAAGGGAGACGAGGCAGCAGCTCTATTCGGGAAGCCAGCCCTCGCGATATCGGGTCAGCTCGCTTCTGGCGAATCGGGCATACGCCTCGTCCGCGTCTATGGTCTCCCGCTCGACGCCCGCCCCACGGCGTTGCGCGGCGTTAGCCACCGTGTAGGCGCCCCAGTCGGCGCCCATCGAGCGGTCGCGGGCGCCGACCGCGAGTACCAGGCACGTCCCTTCTCCGGCCCCGATGATCACATGGTTCGTCCCCGGAGGGCAGTGCACGAAGTCCCACTGTCGTAACGGGCGCTCCTCACCTTCGACAATGGCCAGCGCCTCCCCGGCGAGCACGAGGAAGTCCTCCTGGTCGTTCTCCCGGTGGTACATCGCCATCGGCTCGCCGGGGCCGAGAGCGGTGAGGTTGATCCCGAGCTGCGAGAAATCCGCCGCGCCCTCGAAGCCTGCGCCCTCGAACTCGCAGAGGTAGCCGCGGCCTTCGCGGTCCCACCACTGCGCCTCGCGCGCGTTGAGGACGAACCAGCCCTGCCCCTTCGGGACAAGTCCGTGCTCGGTCGACACGAGCTGCGACTCGGGAACCACCGACCTGAGACTGCCAGACGCGGCCTCACATCGTGCGCAAGCTCGGCGAAAGCCCGATGCCGCCTTCTCCAGAACTCATTCTGGAACCGCTTCCTGGCAGCGCCGATCAGGCGTGGAGCAGCATCGCGGCTAGCTCCTGCACCCGGGCGACGGTGATCCCCGTTCGCTGCTCGCGCGCCAGCGGGTGATCGTCGTCGTCGGCGAGCATGATCGACGGGCGGAGCTCGAGGGCGTTCGTGATCACGTTCGACCGCAGGCTCAGCGTCTCGGGATAGCCGGGGATGCTGTTGGAGAGCCAGCTGAAGTAGGGCGGATCCTCGACCCGCTTCGGATCGTCCCAATGCGCGAGGAGCTGCTCGAAGCTCTCCGCGCTGAGGGATCCCCAGACCCCGTAGACGAACCGCTCGCCGAGCTCCGGCACGGGCAGGGACAGGATCCCGCGGACGAAGTAGGAGCGAGCGCCGTCGTCATCCGTCCAGACGCAGAGGTCGGACGTGAGGAAGTCGTCGTCGGCTCGCCCGCCGTCCCAGTAGGTCGGCTCGTCGAAGCCGAAGTCGAGTGGGAGCCCCTCGTGCTCTTCGCCGCACGACGCGCAAACCCAGTGCACGGTTAGGCCGCAGCCGTGGCCCCGCGCGGCAGGTAGGGCTGCCACTCGGAGGGGATCGACGGCGTCGCGAGGTGGATGAAGAGCACCGGCGCGGGCGGCCGGGGCAACCGGTGGAGCGTCAGGCCGCTCTCCTCGAGCAGGCGGTTTCCCTTGCGCAGGTTGCACGGCGAGCAGGCGGTGACGACGTTCTCCCAGACAGACTCGCCGCCTCGCGAGCGCGGGATCACGTGGTCCAAGGTGAGCCGCCCGCTCGAGGCGCCGCAGTAGACGCAACGCCAGCCGTCCCGGGCGAAGAGCGCCCGCCGCGAGATCTTCCGCTGGATCGCCCGCGGAACCCGCACATACTTGACAAGCCGGATCACGTGCGGCCAGAGATAGGTGTCGGTCGCCGAGTGGAGCGCCTTCGGGAGGCTCTCCAGGATCTCGGCCTTCCCCTTCCAGACGAGCACGTGAGCGCGCCGCACCGAGCAGACGTTCAGCGGCTCGTAACTCGCATTCAGGACGAGGACGTGTTGCAACCTGGACGAAGCGTACCAACGAGCCTGGCCCGTTTTCGGCTTGCGGCGGCGCCTAGCGAGCCATCGCCCGGTCCACAGCCTCGAGCTCCTCCGGCGAGAGGGCGATCGGGGCGCGGCCGCGCTCGAGCTCCTTGACGTAGAGCCGCGCGTAGTCCCGGCCCTGGATCGCCGTAATGACGGTGCCGGTGCGGTTCGCATCGAGGAACGCGAACGAGGCCGACTGGTGACCGCCGGTGCCCGCGTAGGCGTCGTACCGAACGACGGCGGTATTCGTGATCGAGCCGTCGACGCGACGGTCGACGCGCGAGAGCGCCGCGGCGATCTGGTCGACGGCGCGATGGAGGTCGTCGATCCGACCCTGCAGCGAGACAGCAAACTCAACGAGGTCGGAGCGACCGCCGCCGAGCAGAACACGCTGAGCCTCCCGCAGTCGCCGAACGCGCGACCACAGCCAGATGCAGAGCGCGACGGCGGCCACGGCTGCCGCCGCGGCCGCGATCGCGACGGCGAGCGCGGCGGTCACTCGACCGAGAAGATGACCTTGTGCTCGGCCGTGTTGTTCTCAACGAGCCGCTCCTGGGGAACGGGCTCGACGTCGATCCTGAGCGTGCGCAGCTCGCC
>JBPCJB010000238.1:0-5010 GCA_051005735.1 Gaiellaceae bacterium
GTGTGGGCGGCGGAATCGTGATCGTGCCGCTCCTCGTTCTCGCCGCCGGGGTGCCGACTCACATCGCGGCAGCGACCTCGCTCGCGGCGATCGGGATCACCGCTCTTGCCGGCGCCACGCGGTACGGCTTCGAGGGCTACCTCGACGTCGGGCATGCGGCCCTCGTCGGGATTCCGGCAGCGGCGGGAGCGGTCATCGGCGCAACCCTCGCCCAGCGTGTCGACGCGCGGCCGCTGACGCTCGGATTCGCCGCTCTCCTCGGCTCGATCGCCGTCTGGTTGCTCGTGTGAGTGCCGGCACGATCGCGCTGGCGATTCTCCTCGGCCTCGCCGCCGGGGTCGCGGCCGGCCTCTTCGGCGTCGGCGGCGGGATTCTCTTCGTACCGACGCTCGTCGGGCTCGGACTCGGACAGCTCGACGCGGAGGCGACCTCGCTGCTCGCGATCCTGCCAACCGTCGCCGCCGGCACCTGGAGGCAGCGGCACTACGGGAACGTCCGCTGGCGGACGGCCCTCGTCGTCGGCCTGGCCTCAATCGCTGGGGTCGAAGCCGGCGTGCAGATCGCAACGGGGCTTTCGGATGTGGCACTGCGCCGGCTCTTCGCCGTCCTGCTCCTCGCCGTCGCTGCCCAGCTCGCCTGGCGTGTCCGACGCCCGACGGCCTATGCTTCGCCGTCATGACCGAGCACGAGCAGATCTGGCTCCCGCTCGTCGACGAGCCGATCGGGGGCATCGTCGAGCAGCTCCGGAGCGACGATCCGGAGATCGAGCGGCTGATCGGCTCGCCGAGGCGGATCCTCGCGTTTCGCACGTTCGCCTATATCCGCGTCGGGATGAAGCTCGGCGAGCTCCTCGTCGAGAGCGACCTGCCTCCCTACGACGGTACCGACACGTGGATCGAGCTACTGCTCAAGGATCCGGCGCACAGCGCGGCGGTCGCGAGCGAGGTGCGGGCGGTGGCCGAGGAGATCGCGGCCGATCCGCGCTACGGCGCCGATGAGCAGCTTGGGCCCGACGACGAGGCCCGCGAGCGCTTCCGCGATTTCGCCCGCAAGCAGCTCGAACAGCTCTAATGCGCGTGGCTCTCGGCGTCGAGCTCGGCTGGTGAGATCCGGCCGGCGAGGACGGCGGCGAGTGCCGTCGTCAGCGGGACAGCAGCGATGAGGCCGATCGATCCCACCAGCGTGGCGACGACCTCCGCGGCCACCGACTCGCTGTTCAGCGCATCGCCGGGGCTCGTGCCCCCGAGGCTGAAGATCAGCAGGACGGGGAGGGCGGCGCCGGCGTAGGCGAGCACGAGCGTGTTCACCGTAGCCGCGATGTGATCGTGCCCCACTGCGATCGCGCTCTCGAAGAGACGACGGAAACCGAGCGCAGGGTTCGCCCGTCTCAGCGCCAGGACGGTCGATGCCTGGGTGACCGTTAGGTCGTCGAGGACGCCGAGAGCCCCGATCAGCATTCCCGCGAGCAGCAGTCCGGTGATCGAGATCTCGCCCACCGAGGCGCGGATGAAGATCGCCTCGTCCGACGAGAGGCCGGTCAGGTGCGTCAGGCCGATCGAAAGAGAGCCGAGCCCGAGCGTCAAGAGGAGCGCCGTGGTCGTGCCGAGGGCGGCCGCCAGCATCTTCGGCCCGAAGCCGTGCGTGATCACGAGCGTCACGAGCATGATCGCGAGCGAGCCCACCAATGCGACTCCCGGTGGAGAGGCGCCGTCGAGGATCGCCGGCAGGACGAAGAGGATCACGATCGCGAGGCTCGCGGCGAGCCCGGTCAGGGCGCGCAAACCCTTCCAGCGTCCGGTCACGAGCACGAGCGCCGTGAAGGCGAGCACGAGCCAGAGGAGCGGCGCTCGCCGCTCGAAGTCGGCGAGCGAGTAGCGATCGACCTTGACGCCACCGAGGACGGCCTCCGGGGGCAGGCGGTTCTCGGCGACGCGCAGTACGTCGCCGACGTCGAGATCGAGCCGGTCGGGCGGCTCGTTAATCGCGAGCGTCGCGCGCTCGCCCTTGTTTGGACCTTCACGCAGCTCGATCGTCGCGACTCGACAGTCTCGCTGGCCGGGTGAGCGGCAGGGCGCGGCTGCGATCGCCACGAGCTCGGCGCGAATCGTCTTCGGCCGCACGAGCCCGACGGGCGGCTCTACGGCTCGATCCTCCGGCCAGAGGGTCACGAGCCCGATCGCGGTCGAGGCCACGACCAGTCCGAACGCGAGCCAGAAGAGGTTGACCGTGAGGGAGCGGAACACGCTCCCAGTCTCTCAGCCGTGTCGGAGACCGCTGGCGGCGCTCGTGACCAGGAACGTCGCCGCCGCGATCAGGACGATCGTGCCGCCGGGCGGGAGGTCGACGTAGTACGCGAGGGTGAGTCCGCCGAGCACGCTTCCCACGCCGATCGCCATCGCGAGCAGCAGCGTCTCTCGCATGCTCCGGGCGATCCGCGACGCCGCGATCACGGGCAAGACCATGAGCGCCGCGATCAGGAGGATGCCGACGATGCGCATCGACACCGCCACCGTCGTCGCGGCAAGGACGGCAAGCGCCGTGTTCAGCAGGCCGACCGGCACGCCGGCGACCCGTGCTCCCTCCTCGTCCAGCGCGATCGCTGCGAGCGCGCGATAGAGCAGCGCAATCGTGCCGAGGCCGGCGATCCCGAGCACCGCGACGAGCGCGAGATCGCCCCGTGTCGTCGTCAGGATCGAGCCGAAGAGGAAGCCGAAGAGATCGACGTTGAGCGCCCCGGCAAGCGAGATCAGGACGACGCCTGCGGCGATGCCCGTGTAGAAGACGAGCGCGAGCGCCTGATCGCCGGCGGTGTGCTTCCGGGCGCGGAGCCACTCGATCGCGCCGGCGCCGCCGATCGACGCGACGAGAGCCGTGAGCACCGGCGGGAGGCCGAGCAGGTAGCCGGCGGCGACGCCGGCGAAGGCGACGTGTCCGATCCCGTCGCCCACCAGGCTGAGCTGGCGCTGGACGAGGAAGAAGCCGACCGCGGGAGCGAGCAGTCCGACGAACACTCCCGCTCCGAAGGCGAGGCGCATGAACTCGAGCTCAAGCATGGGCATGGGACGGGTCGTGCCACACGTGCGGCAGCTCCACCGGCGAGCCGTCGAAGACGATCCCGCCCCGGACGAGGACGAGTCGCTCGACGAACCGCTCGACGGCGCCGAACTCGTGCGAGACGTAGAGGACGGTCACCCCGAGCTCGCGGTGGAGGCGGTCGAGCAGAGCGGCGAGCGCTTCCTGGGCATCGACGTCGACGCCTGTCGTCGGCTCGTCGAGCACGAGCAGCGAGGGCTCCGCGGCCAGCGCCTTGGCGATGAACGCGCGTTGCTGCTGTCCACCCGAGAGCGTGCGCAAGGGAACGTCGGCGCTTCCCGACAGCCCGACGCGCTCGATCGCGTCGATGACGATCGAGCGATCGCGCCGCCGCAGCGGGCCGAGCAAGCCTCCGACCGCGAGGCGACCGGCCGACACGACCTCGCGGACGGTCGCAGGAGCATCCACCCCGAGCTGCGAGCGCTGGGCGAGGTAGCCGAGCGTCGAGCGACGAGAGAAGCGATCTGCGGCCTCGCCGAAGAGCAGAGCCTCCCCGGCCGAGGGCTGCTCCAGACCGAGAGCCACGCGCATCAGCGTGGTCTTCCCACCCCCGTTCGGGCCCGCGATCGCCACGAACTCACCAGTCGAGATCTGGAGATCGACGTCGCGGAGAACAAGAGGCCCACCGCCGTAGCCGAACGAGAGCTTGCGCAGCTCGACCGCTAACGGCATTCGAGGGCCTCGCGGAGAGTGGCGAGGTTCGCGCGCATCACGGAAAAGTAATCAGCCTCGTCCGCGATCTCCTCCGGGGTCAGCCCTTCGAGGGGATTGAGCGTCGCCGTTCTCGCGCCCACCTCTCGCGCGATCGTCTCCGCGAGCCGCGGTGACACGAGCGTCTCGAAGAAGACGGTCGTGGCCCCCTGCTCGCGCACCTTCTCGACCACGTCCTCGAGCTCGCGTGGAGTCGGCTCCGCCTCCGGCGCCAAGCCGCTCAGCGCGACCTGCTCCAGGTCGTAGCGCTCGGCGAGGTAGCCGAACGCCGCATGACTTGTCACGAGCTCGCGCCGCTTGCACTCGGCCAGCCCATTGCGAAACTCGCGGTCGAGCGCGCGCAGCTCCTTGCTCAGATCGCGCGCTGGGTCCGGGCGGTCGAGCTCCTCCCCGATTCGCTCCGCGATCGCCGCATAGCGCAGAGGATCGAGCCAGACGTGCGGGTCGCGCGCCTCTTCCTCGTCGCCGTGGTTCTCCTCTTCGTGGTCCTCCTCGGCGCCCGCGAGCAAGTCGAGATCCTCGAGCAGGTCGACTGCGGGCGCGTCGCTCGAGTCGAGCGCATCCTCGAGCGCAGGCTGGAAGCCCTGACCGAGGTACAGCACGAGGTCGGCGTCGGCGACCGTCCGCACATCCCGAGCGGAGAGCTCGAGATCGTGCGGCTCGACGCCCGGCGGCGTCAGGTTCCGAACGCTCGTCGTGTCGCCGCCCACGCGCTCGGCGGCGAATGCCAGCGGGTAGAACGCCCCCACGATCGCCGAGCCGGATCCGGCCCGATCGCCGTCCGCGCCTCCGCAGCCCGTTGCGGCCAGAGCGAGGCCGGCGATGCTGAGAACGATTCTCCTTTTCACGTGGCGAGCGTAGCAAAGATGAGAGCCGCTATCATCAAGCGGGTGGAAGGCTGGATAACGACGACCGAGACGGCGCTCCGAGCGGCCGGTCATCGTGCGGGCGGCGCTCGAGCCGCGCTGATCGACGAGCTCGCCCGGGGCGATTGCTGTCGCAGCGCCCAGGAGCTCCACGACGCGCTGCTGGCGCGGGGCCGGAGCGTCGGCATCGCCAGTGTGTATCGTGTCCTCGATACGCTGGTGGAGCTCCGGCTCGTCCAGCGGGTGGAGGTCGGCGACGGAATCTCCCGCTTCGAGCCGGCGATCCAGAGCGCGCACCACCATCACGTCGTCTGCGACGACTGCGGCAAGGTCGAGCCCT
>JBPCJB010000239.1:0-6110 GCA_051005735.1 Gaiellaceae bacterium
TCGTCCGCTCCTGACCCTCGGCGAAGGTGGTCGTCACGATCGAGAGCGCCGCCGGCGAGACGAGGGCGGCGCCCAGCCCCTGGAGCCCGCGCGCGAGGATCAGGAACTCGGACGAGGTCGCGAGCCCATTCAAGAGTGAGGCGAACGTGAAGATCACGAGCCCCGCGAGGAAGAGCCGCTTCCGACCGAGTAGGTCGCCCGCGCGCCCGCCTAGGAGAAGGAAGCCCCCGAAGATCAGGGTGTAGGAGTTGACGACCCACTGGAGCTCGGACGGCGACATCTCCAGATCGCTCTGGATCGAGGGGAGGGCGACGTTCACGACGGTCGCGTCCAGGATCACCATGAACTGGGCGATGCAGACGAGGCTGAGGACGAGCCACGGATTGGACTTCGCGGTCACGCGGTGGTTCTATCAGCCGCGCGCACGGACGCCGGTACGCTTATCCCCACGTGTCGGAGCGCGTGCGTCCCAAGCGGAATTGGATCCAGGAGGAGAACGCATGGGGGAACCCAGGATTCCCCCATGAGCTCCCTCCTTCTCCGCTGCCGCACCCGGAACCATCCCGCGCCTCCCGCCGGGCAAAGCCCGGCTCCGGCGGCAAGAACGCGCTTCATTGGTCAACGTGACAGGCAACGAGCGCCCGAGGCGCAACTGGATCCAGGAGGAGCGGCGCAAGACGCTCGGCGACTACACCTGCTTCTGCCTCGGGTGCGGCTCGGTGTGGCGCTACTTCCTCGAGGACGAGGCCGCGCTCCCGACCGAGTGCCCGCACTGCGGCGGCGAGACGCGCCACCGCTGTTCCGCCTGCTCCGCGCCCTTCCCGTCGGCGTTCGCGGTCGCGTGCGAGGAGTGCGGAGCGGAGATTCGCCCGGCCGAGGTGCTCGGCGTCCGCATCCGCAAGCCCGGCAAATAGGAGGGGCTGGCGAAATACCGGCTGTGCCCGTCTCGGGACGCTGGGCACGCCGTGGCCGCGTCCTCAGTCGCGTTCATACCTAGGTATGAACACTCCCTGGTCCTTGCCACAGGGCACCCAACGCGCCGATCCGAACGAGCGGCGTTCCGCCAGACACTCCTACCTACGCAGGAGGGCGCAGCAGGAGGAAGACGGCAACCGGCTCGGTGCGGCCCTTCACCTCCACGTTCCCGAGAGGCTCGAGCTGCGCCACCTGGAGCCACGCCGCCGTGGCTGCCCCGATCGCCACTCCGCCCGCGGGGGCGAGCCCCTCGATCCGGGAGGCGAGGTTGACCGTGTCGCCGACGACGCTGTAGGTTCGCCCGCCGGCGAGGGATCCGAGGACGCCCGCGCTGGCGGCGCCGGTGTTCAGGCCGACGCGAAAGCGAGGCCAGCCGGGTCGCCCAGCGGCGACAGCGTTGGTTGCCTCCTGCAGGGCGAGAGCCGCCCGCGCCGCGCGCTCCGGGTGATCGGCCTCGCCCTCGAACCTCGCCATCACGGCATCCCCGATCAGGCGGTCGACCCTGCCGCCGTGCCGCTCGACCGCGGGGATCGCCGCCTCGAAGTAGGCGTTCAGCATCCGGGTCACCTCGTCGGACTCGTGCTGCTCGGAGAACGCGGTGAACCCTTTGAGGTCGGCGAAGAGCACCGTCACCTCGCTCTCGCCCTTGTCGAGATAGAGCGCTCCGAAGCGCTCCTCGTGCCACTCGCGGTGCGCTCCCACGGCGATCAGCGCGAAGGCGACGAGCATGAGCACGTGCCACTCCCACCACGAGAGCTGCCAGTTGCGGGAGACCGCGACGGCGGTCATCGCCTCTGCGAGCAGCGTGAATGCCACCGCGAACGCGAGCAGGAGGCTCGAGGCTCGCTCGCGGTAGAGGGCGAGGTAACGGATGACGGCGAATCCGTAGAGGGCCACGCCGAGGATCGAAAGCGCCACGAGCGGAGTGGAGAGCCGTTCGGGAACCGCGACGTCCTCTAGCTCCGGCGTCCACGCGAGTGCGGCGACGGTCCAGAGGACGATCGCGCCGAGGAGGGCTCGTTCGATCAGTCTCGAGAATCGCAGCACGCGGGCGGCGCCAAGCCGGTCGAGGTCGAGCGCGGAGGCGGCGGCGAGCGCACCGGCGAGCACGAGCCCGATCGGAGTCGAGATCGCGAAGCCGAGGTTCGACGTCTCGAGGAGCACACCGGGCGTTGCAAGCGCGTGGAGTCCGAGAAATGCAGCAGCGGCGAGGAACGCGAGCGAGACGAGATGAACGCGCCCGTCACCGCGTCTGCGCGCGGCCGCGCCCGTCGTGTAGGCGAGCGCGACGTTCACGCTGGCCGCGATCAGGACCAGCCAGAAGTGGGCGGGATTGTGCTGCCGGTGGAGGTCCGCGTCCGGCAGCGCGAGCACGAGGACGAGCCCGGCCAGCGGGAGCGCGAGGAGGCCCGCCGTCGGCGTCAGCCTTAGACCCGTCATCCCGTCGCAGGCTCCAGGGAGAGAAAGGCGTGCACGTCGGTCAGGGCCATCGCCCCGTCGCCGACGGCGCCGGCAACTCGCTTGACGGCTCCTGCCCGCACGTCGCCCGCAGCGAAGACTCCGGGGATGCTCGTCTCCAGCGGCAACGGAGGGCGTGCGAGTCGCCAGCGGGCGCGGCCGCGCTCGCCGGCGAGCACCTCGGCGCCCGTGACGAGGTAGCCCCAGTCGTCGCGCAGGATCACCTCCGGCAACCAATCCGTTCGTGGCCGCGCCCCGATCAGGATCACGAGCGCGGCGGCGGCCACGGTCTCGATCTCGCCGCTCGCGTCCAGGAGCTCGAGCCGTTCGAGCGAGCCCTCGCCCCCGGCGGAGCCGACCTCCGTGCCGTAGCGGACATCCACGTTCGGCGCCTCTTCGATCGCATCGATCAGATAGCGGGACATGGTTGCGTCGAGACTGGAGCGGCGGACGAGAATCGTCACCTGGCGGGCGTACGCGGGCGAGGTGGAGCGCCGCTTGGCCGGCGGAGTTGCCGCCTCCGACCACGTACACGGGCTCCCCCGCGAGCGCCTGCGCCTCCGACATCGAGGCGCCGTAGAAGACGCCGGCGCCCTCGAGCTCCGCGAGCCCGGGCGCGTCGAGCCTCCGGTACTCGACGCCGAGCGCAAGCACGACCGCCCGTGCCGTCACGTCGATCCCGTCGGCAGACCTGACCGCGATCCCTAGTGCGTGCGGCTCGAGCGCGACCACGTGCTGGCTCAGCCGGAAGCGCGTCCCGAAGAGCCAGGCCTGCTGGTAGGCGCGCTGGGCGAGCTCACCGCCCCCGAGCCCGCGCGGGAAGCCGAGGTAGTTGCGGATCAGCGAGCTGGAGCCCGCCTGACCGCCGACGGCGCCGGCGTCGAGCACCGTCGTGCGCAGGCCCTCGGAGGATCCGTAGACCGCCGCCGAGAGCCCGGCCGGACCGGCGCCGACCACGACGAGGTCGGCCTCGTGGGCCTCGAGGTCCGTGGGGAAGCCGAGTGCCCGCGTCAGCTCGGCCGGGCTTGGATCCGAGAGGACGGTGCCGTCGGCGAGGAGCACGGTCGGCTCGGCCGGACTTGCATCCTCGTGGAGCCGGTGGGGGATTCCGAGCCCCGAGATCGTCGCTCGCAGCGCATGGGCGCGGCCCGAACGGGTCTCCGCGACGATCCTGGCGCCGGCCGGCCCTTCCCCGCGCAGCCGCGCAGATTCCTGGAGCAGCTCGGCGATCGTCCGGTGGAAGACCTCGTCCGGGTGGTCGTCGGGCGGAGGACGTAAAGGTCGATCCAGCCGCGCGCCATGCTGCCAGAACGAGCTCGGCGAAGGGTCGATCGAGCCAACCGAGCCATGGGATCAGGAGCCCGCGCCGCGCGGTCGGGTGGAGGCCGCGAACCCGCGCGAGCAGGTCGGCGCCGCGCTCGCCCGCCGCGAGCACCACGGCGACGACCTCGCCCTTCGGCCGCGCCTCCTCGAGGACGGTCATCAGCTCGTCATTCGTGCAGCCGCTGACCGCGTCAGTCGGCGCCGTAGCGTCGAGCGAGCTCGTCGGTCACGCGGCCGCGCTCGGCCGGGTCGTCGTCGGCGACCACGAGCAGCGGCTTCGGGGCGGGCGGACTCACGGTGGCTCCACGAGCATCGTACGGCTCGGCGCTCGAGCGCCTATCGCCCTACCGTCCCGAGGAGACGCGTCCGGGGTCAAAGCCCGGACATGTCCCTCGCGTCCGATTTGCCCTGCATCTTGAGATCTCGTGTCCGAAATGGACACGGCCGGGCTTTGACCCCGGGCTTTGACCCCGGGCTGTCCCGCGAGCACGGTGCTCAGAACATAGAGCCGATGATCTGCGAGAAGCGGATCACGGTCACGGTCTCGTCCTCGGCGACCTCGCGGTTGTAGAGCTGGCCGAGGAAGCGCGCCATCTCGTCCGTGCGGCGGATCTCGGGGTTGTCGTGCTCGATCTCGCGGGGGGAGAGCTCGCGGAGCTCCTTCACCTCGACCCTGTCGATCACGGCGTCGAAGACCTTCTCGCGTTGCCCATAGCGGACGCCGACGAGCACGGTCACGATCATCCCCTTCTTGTATTTCGCGGACTTGTCGCCGAGCCGGATCGTCGCAGTCTTGCGCTGCGTCCGCAACTGGTCGGCGACGAGCGGCGAGTAGAAATTGAGGGCGAACATGGCCACGGCGGGTCGGGCGCCACTATAGAGCGGGGAATCTAGAGAGTCGATACCCCGCCGTCCGACGCTTTCGAGGCTCCAGCACGCTGCCAGGGCCAGCGCCCCTCGATCTCGAGCTCGAGCGCAAGGCTGAGGAACGTCCGGATCAGCACGATCAAGGCGAGCGTGACCGTGCTCCTGAGCTCGGGGAAGGTCGCGACCGTCCGGATGATGTCGGCCGCGATCAGAATCTCGAGACCCAGCAGGATCGCTCGACCGATGTCGTGCCGATAGCGCCTGAAGGCGTCGTCCGTCTCGCGTCGCGCCAACCGGCCGAGCGCATACACCGTTGCGAGCACGAGCCCGCCGATCAGAACCGCGACCCCGATCAGGTCGACGCCCTTGCCGATCGCCTCGATCGACTCCATGAAGCTCACAGCAGAGCCAGTGTCCGCGGACAGGGCTTCTCAACCGCCGGCGAGCACCTCCAGTGCCTGCCGTGCGACTTGTCGCTCGCCGCCGTAGGCGAGCTGCCGCGGCGCCTCCTCGAGTGGGAGCCAGCGAGCCTCCGCTACCTCGAGCTCCATCCCGGGCGGGATCTCGCCGATTCGGCCGCTTCGATAGCGGAGGAGGTAGAAGCTGACGATCTTGAAGACGCGGGTGCCGTCGCCGCGCGTATATGTGTACTTGACGTCCGCGAGCTTCCCGTCGAGTCGCGCGTGGAGGCCCGTCTCCTCGTAGACCTCCCGGATCGCGGTCGCCTCGGGAGCCTCGTCCGCCTCGATCCAGCCCTTCGGGAGTGCCCACGTCGTCTTGCCGCGCCCTGTCGGGCGAATCGCGGCCAGGTGCCAACGGCCGTGGAACCGC
Organism: Gaiellaceae bacterium; assembly: GCA_051005735.1. Lineage (GTDB taxonomy): Bacteria > Actinomycetota > Thermoleophilia > Gaiellales > Gaiellaceae > Gaiellasilicea. Next base: position 5,455 of record JBPCJB010000239.1, read on the forward strand.
CGCACGAGGACACCGCCGGCCGAAAACTCCCGCTCCATGCCTGTTTGTAACACAGCCGAGGCAGCACCTACGGTTGTCGCTTGCCCGCCGCTCCATCCCTGGTATTATCGCCCTGGCACTCAGGAGTGAAGAGTGCCAGGTCGTGTCACAAAGTCTGATTTAGAGGAGGCACCACATGAATTTGCAGCCTCTTGGTGACCGCCTGATCGTGGAGATCCTCGAAGAAGAGGAGATCACGATCAGCGGCATCGTGCTGCCCGACACCGCCAAGGAGAAGCCGCAGCGCGGCAAGGTCCTGGCAGTCGGCCCCGGCCCTCGTGACGAGGACGGTGAGTACATCAAGATGGACGTCGAGGAGGGTGACGAGATCATCTTCTCCAAGTACGGCGGCACCGAGATCAAGGTCGGCGCGGACGACGTGCTGATCCTGCGCGAGTCGGACGTCCTGGCCAAGATCGTCGGCGATCGCGCCGCCGTCTAGGAACTGCCAGCTCTAGGAAATCACAGAGAGGAATACCCGATATGGCTCACAAGGAGCTCAAGTTCAACGAGGATGCGCGGCGCGCGCTCGAGCGTGGCGTCAACATCCTCGCCGACGCGGTCAAGGTGACGCTCGGCCCGAAGGGACGCTACGTCGTCCTGGACAAGAAGTTCGG
>JBPCJB010000240.1:0-19242 GCA_051005735.1 Gaiellaceae bacterium
CGTGGCCTCGCGTTTCAACGTGAACCAACGCTCACGTAAAGGGAGCCTGGGTTCGGTCTAGACCTCACCCGTCGACGGCCGGCACGGCACCCACCTGGTCTAGCCAGGTTCGCATCGGCGTGAGGACAACGGCAGGGTCGGAGCGCTTTCTTCGGCGCAGGATCGCGCAAAACCCCTGAAGAGGCCGCTTTACGGCCTTACTCCGTGACGCACGATCGCTCTCGAGGAAGCCCTGGCTCAGCCGCGGGTCGCGAAGCGCCAGCGGATCTCCTGGGTGCCGGCGAGGCGGAGGCGCGTTGCGAGGGATTCCGTCAGCTCGAACTGGCGGCCCGGCTTCTTCAGCCGGCTGTCGATCACAGCGGTCAGCACCTCGCGGTCGCCATAGCCCAGGTAGATCTTCGCTCCGCACGGGAGGACTGGATGGCTGACTCCGAGCGAGCGCCGGGTCAGGATCAGGCGACACGTCGTGCGCTCGGCGTCACGCGGCGCACCGCGCGAGCCGGCGAGCGCGGTGTACCAGCCGCCGTCGGCGGTCGGAACCGGTCTCGGCCCCGTCGTCGTCCTGGTCTGCTCGTCGCGGATCGCGGCCAGCGCCAGGGCGCCGACACCGGCGACGAGTGCGACGGCGGCGAGCGCCACGGCTCGCTGGAAAACGCTGAGACTCATTCCGCCTGCTGCTCGAGCCGCGCGAGCCCGAGCTCCACGAGGTGCTCCTCGGTGACATCGGACGGCGCGCCGCTCATCGGGTCGACTCCGGCTTGGTTCTTCGGGAACGCGATCACGTCCCGCAGGTTCGGCTCTCCGGCGAGCACCATCGTCATCCGGTCGATCCCGAGGGCGATCCCGCCCATCGGAGGCGCGCCCATCGCGAGCGCATCGAGGAGGAAGCCGAACTTGGAGCGCTGCTCGGCCTCCGTCATCCCGAGCAGCTCGAACACCTTCGCCTGGAACTCGGGCTCGTGGATCCTGAAGCTGCCGCCGCCGAGCTCGTTGCCGTTCACGATCAGGTCGTAGGCGTGCGCGAGCGCCTCCTTCGGCTCGGTGTGGAAGCGGTCTTCCCACTCCTTCGTCGGACGGGTGAACGGGTGGTGCACCGCCGTCCAGCGCGCCTCCTCGTCGTCGCGCTCGAACATCGGGAAGTCCTCCACCCACAGGAATGTGAACACCTCCTCGTCGATCAGTCCGAGCTCGCGGCCGAGGTGGAGGCGAAGCGCGCCGAGCACTCGCGAGGTCGTCGGCCAGGCGTCCGCGGCGAAGAGCAGCGTCTCGCCGTCCTTGCCGGCGAACGCCGCCAGCTCGGCCGCCGAGAGAAACTTGGCGATGGGCGAGCGGACCTCCCCGCCGTCGAAGACGAGATACGCGAGGCCTTTCGCCCCCCACTCCTTCGCCAGCTCCTCGAGCTTCGCGAGCTCGCCGCGGCTGAACGCCTTCGGGACGCGGAGGAAGCGCACCGCCTCGGCGCTCGCGAAGACGCCGAACTCGGAGCCGCGGGTGGCCTCGGTCGCGTCCTCGAGCTCGAGCTCGAAGCGCGTGTCGGGCTTGTCGGAGCCGAAGCGACGGTCGGCCTCCGCGTGCGTCATCCGGACGAACGGCGCCTCGATCTCGATCCCGAGGCACTCGCTCCAGATCCGCGCGTACATTCGCTCCATCAGCTCGAACAGGAGCTCCTGGTCGGGGAACGACATCTCGACGTCGAGCTGCGTGATCTCCTGCACGCGGTCGGCCCGCAGATCCTCGTCGCGGAAGCAGATCGCGATCTGGTAGTAACGGTCGAAGCCGGCGACCATCGTCAGCTGCTTGAGGATCTGCGGGCTCTGCGGGAGCGCGTAGAAGCGGCCCGGCTGGAGGCGGCTCGGGACGACGAAGTCGCGGGCGCCCTCCGGGGTCGGCTTGAAGAGGATCGGCGTCTGGATGTCGAGGAAGCCGGCCTCCTCCATCGTCCGGCGGATGATCCCCACCATCTGGGCGCGCAGGCGGATGTTGCGCTGGAGCTTGTCGCGGCGCAGGTCGAGCCAGCGGTAGCGCAGCCGTAGCGTCTCGTCGACGTTCTCCTCGTCGAGCTGGAACGGAAGCGCCGTCGAGCGGCTGACGAGCTCGAGCGAGTCCACCTTGAGCTCGACCTCGCCGGTCGGCATGTTCGCGTTGACGGTCTCCGGCGAACGAGCGACGAGCTCGCCCTCGGCGCGGAGCACGAACTCGTTCCGGATCGCGTGCGCGAGCTCGGCCGCCTCGGGGGAGTGCTCGGGGTTGATCACGAGCTGCGTGACGCCGCTGCGATCGCGGAGGTCGACGAAGACGAGGCCGCCGTGGTCACGCCGGCGCGCAGTCCAGCCGGAGAGGGTCAGGCGCTCGCCGACGAGCGCAGCCGTTGGCTCGCCGCACATGTGCGTCCGCCAGGTCATCCGAGCAGTCTGCCGAGAACGTCGGCGTGCGCGAGCGGTTCGTCCTGCGCGCCCTGGCGGCGGACGATCGCCTCGGTCGGGCCGACGATCACGGTCGTGTGCGCTCCGGAGCGGCCGGCCTGCGTGAGCTGGCCCTTGAGCGAGCGGCGCGCGTAGTCGGTATCCGCGGCGATCCCGGCTGCGCGCAGCTCCGTCAGCCACCGCAGGGCGAGCTCGCGCGGCGCGTCCGGCTCGACCGCGAGGAAGACGTCGATCGTCGGCTGCTCTGCGGTCACGCCCGCGTCCTCGAGCGCGAGGAGCAGGCGCTCGATCCCGGCGCCGAACCCGACCCCGGGCGTCGGCGGACCGCCGATCTCCTCGATCAGCCCGTCGTAGCGGCCGCCACCCGAGATGGTCGAGTTGGCCCCGTCCAGCGGGCCAATGAACTCCCACGTCGTCCGCGTGTAGTAGTCGAGGCCCCGCACGAGGGTGGGAACGAGCGTGTAGGCGACGCCGAGCGCGTCGAGAATCGCACGCACCTCCGCGAAGTGCTCGACGCAGGCCGCGCAGAGCGAGTCGCCGATCGCGGGCGCGTGGCGCAGGACCTCCTGAACGTCCGGCGGCTTCGCGGCGAGGTTGTCGAGCGCTCGAAGAGGGCTCGTGGCGAGCTTCTCGCGCGTGTCCGAGTCGAGCTCGGACTCGCGCTCGGCCAGCCAGGCCGAGAGCCGCTCGACATAGGCGGGCCGGCAGTTGCGGTCGCCGATCGAGTTCAGCTCGAGCTGGTAGTCGGTGACGCCGAGGTTGCGCAGGAGCTTGTCGTAGAGGTGCAGGACCTCGGCGTCGACCGCCGGATCGTCGGCGCCGATCGCCTCCACCGAAAGCTGCCAGTGCTCGCGGTAGCGGCCGCGACCCGGGCGACCGTAGCGGTACATCGGCGCGATCGTGAAGAGCTTCTGCGGCTGCGGCTCCTGCTGGAGACCGTGGCTCAAATAGGCGCGGCAGATCGGGGCGGTCGCTTCCGGGCGCAGCGTCAGCGAGCGCTCGCTGCGATCCGTGAAGGTGTACATCTCCTTCTGCACGACGTCCGAGCCTTCACCCGAGGTGCGCTGGAAGAGATCGGTGTCCTCGAAGACCGGAGTCTGGATCGGCCGGTAGCCGTAGAGCGCGCACAGCCGTTCCATCTCTCCTGTGACGCGCTGCCAGAGCGGCTGCTCGGCGGGGATGATGTCGTGGGTTCCGCGCGGCGGCTCGATCTTGGTCAAGCGCGAAGCTCCGCGAGGAACGGGTTGCGGGCGAGCTCGTCGGCGAGCGTCGTTGGCGGCCCATGTCCCGAGTAGACACGCGTCTCCGGCGGATACGCCTCCGCGAGGGTGCGGATCGAGTCGAGGAGTTGCTCCCAGCTTCCGAAGGGGAGATCGGTGCGGCCGACGGAGCCGGCGAAGAGGACGTCCCCGGAGAAGAGGCTCCCGTCGGCGTAGTAGGCGAGGTGGCCGGGGGAGTGCCCCGGCACGGCGGTGACCTCGAAGGCGATCCCGGCCACATCGATCGTCTCTCCGCCGTTGAGGATCGTGCACTCGCCCTCGTAGCCGCGGATCGAGACGCCGAGGCCACCGAAGTACTCGTTCGGGCGGCGAAAGACGTCGAGCTCGCCCGCGGGTAGCCAGACGGGTGCGCCGGCGGCGTCGGCGAGGTCCGCGAGCGCCCCGATGTGGTCGTAGTGGCTGTGCGTGAGCAGGATCGCGGCGCAGGAGGCGCTGGCGCGGTCGAGCGCTAGCCGAATCTGGGCCACGTCTCCGCCGGGGTCGAGCACGACTGCGAAGGACGCGGTCTCGGCCTGGCGGACGATGTAACAATTGGCGCCGATGGGGCCGAGTGAGAGCTGTTCGACCGCGAGCGCCACTGGACGGCCGAGTCTACTGAGGGTGCTCTAGGAGCTCGCCATGCAGAGTTGGAACCTGATGAAGGTCGCGGCACCCGACGGGACTCGCGACCCGCTCGTCGTTCATTCGGGCAACGAGGCGCGCGCGGTGCTGATCGTGCTCAACCCAGGCCAGCGGATGGGCGATCATCAGGTGAAGGAGAACGCCTGGGTGACGGTGCTCGAGGGTCGCGTCCGGATCTCCGCGGGCGCGGACACCATCGACGCCGAGCCGGGGACGCTCGTTCGCTTCGACCCCAACGAGCGCCATTCGCTCGCGAGCGAAGAAGGTGCTCGCGTCCTGCTCCTCCTCGCGCCGTGGCCGGGTGAGGGGCACTACCGAGGCTCGGTCTAGCGCTTCTTCTCCGTGGCGGGCTTCGCCAGACGGCGCTGGTAGGAACGCCAGACGATGCTGTCCATGAAGTAGCTGAAGGGGAGGAAGAACGCCATCAGCGTCAGCGTCTGGATGACCTTTGCCGCCGTCGTCGCGCTCGAGTTCGGGATGACGAAGACGACGATCAGCATCAGCGGGAAGAAGAGCGCGCCACGCTTGAGCGTGCGGCGCCAGGAGGGCGGCTCGACGATGCGCGGACTGCGTCCCGCGGGCTGCTGCGACTTGCCGCGCGCCGCCTTCGCAGGTTGGATCAGCTGCTCGGCCTCGTCGGGGTCGACCTCGCGGCCGTCCTGGTCGACATAGACCTCTTCCCATTGGTGGCGCTTCAGCTTCTGCTGGCGGCGGCGCTGCTTCTTCGACGGCATCGACTCAGTATGCCCCGACTCGGGCACGGCGGCCTAGACTCGACCCGATGAGCCGCGTCGTCGACCGCCTGAGCCTCGTCTACGACGCGCGGGGCGGCGTGGTCGGCGAGCTCGCGCCGAGTAGCAAGGCTGCGTCGCTCCCGGCGTGCGCGACGACGGCCGGCGCGGCGCCTCCGGCGCGCCAGCGACGTCGGCCTGATCGGAAATTGGCGCGTCGTCGGGGGCGATCCAGACCAAGCCGGGCACCGCGATCGGTCGCGGCGCGTAGCAGCGCTACGTGTCGTGGCCGAACGCGCTGATCCGGCGCCGTGTCTGGGTCGTCATCCGGCCACGCGAGAATTCCGATCAGGCATCTAGACCGGTAGGCCGTTCTTCACAACCTTTGCGACGACGTTCCCGCCGAGGTGGTAGGCCAGGTAGCGCCAGTCCCGCGCGTCGAGAAGGACGATGTCCGCTCGATAGCCGGGCGCGAGCCGGCCATGCGTCTTGGCGCGACCAAGGACGTGCGCCGCATTGACGGTGCAGGCCGCCAGCGCCTCGGCGGGACTGAGCTTCAGCTGCGTCGCCGCGAGCGAGCAGACGAGGGGCAGGCTCTCGCAGAAGGCGCTGCCGGGATTGAAGTCGGTCGCGAGGGCAACCGCAGCGCCGGCGTCGACGAGCGAGCGTGCCGGCGGCATCGGCCGACCGAGGAAGAGTGCGCTCGCCGGCAGGAGCACTCCGGTGACATCGCTCGCGGCGAGCGCCGCGATTCCCGCCGATCCGGTCGCCTCGAGATGATCGACGGAGCGGGCGCCGAGCTCGATGGCGAGCGGGATCGCGCCCGCCTCCGTGAACTGGTCGCCGTGCAGGCGCAGGGCGAGCCCCGCCGCGGCGCACGCCTCCAGGTAGCGGCGAGCCTGGTCGGCGTCGAACGCGCCGCGCTCGAGGAAGACGTCGGCAGCCTCCGCGAGCCGCGCGGCCTCGGGGAGGACCTCGGCGAGGACGAAGTCGAGGTACGCGTCCGCGTCCGCGTGCTCCGGCGGCACCGCGTGCGCGCCGAGCCACGTCGGGATCCCGCCGGCGGCGGCGATCGCCGTGAGCGACGCGAGCTCGGTCTCGCGGTCGAGGCCATAGCCCGACTTGCCCTCGAACGTGGTCGTACCGGCGCTAAGCATCCAGTCGCGGTGGCGAACGACCGTGCTCGCGAGGCCGTCGGCGCCGGCGGCGCGCGTCGCTTGGACGGTCGAAAGGATGCCTCCACCGGCGGCGTGCAGCTCCTCGTAGCTCGCGCCGGCCGCCCTGAGCGAGAACTCGTCGACGCGATCGCCGCCGAAGGCGGGATGGGTGTGACAGTCGACGAGGCCGGGCAGCGCGCTCAGCCCCCGAGCGTGGAGCTCCTCGACGTCTCCCTCGAGCGGGCCGAGGTCTCGCATCCGCCCCACTGCCTCGATCTCGGAGCCGGCACAAAGGACGTAGCCGTCGTCGATCCAGTCGAGGTCGGCGAGCGCGCCGCCGCGCAACGGAGCCGTGCGCCCGGCCGGGCTCGCGACCTGCGCGAGGTCGCGGATCAGCAGCCGCGGCATCCGCTAGCCGACGCTAGGGAGGTCGAGCCCGTGCTCGGCCGCCGCAGCGAGCGCATCCTCGTAGCCCGCGTCCGCATGGCGCATCACACCGGTGCCCGGGTCGGCCGCAAGCACTCGCTCGAGCCGGTCCGCCGCGTCGGCCGTCCCATCCGCGACCACGACCATGCCGGCATGGATCGAGTTGCCGATGCCTACTCCGCCGCCGTGGTGGACGCTCACCCACGTCGCGCCCGCCGCGGTGTTCAGGAGCGCGTTCAGGATCGGCCAGTCAGCGATCGCGTCAGAGCCGTCGCGCATTGCCTCCGTCTCGCGGTAGGGCGAGGCGACCGAGCCCGAGTCGAGGTGGTCGCGTCCGATCACGACCGGTGCCGACACGGCGCCGCTGCGGACGAGCGCGTTGATCGCGAGCCCCGCTCGCGACCGGTCGCCGTAGCCGAGCCAGCAGATCCGCGCAGGCAGCCCCTGGAACGCGACCCGCTCGGAGGCGAGCTCGAACCACCGCTGAAGGAGGACATCGTCGGGGAAGAGCCGCCGCAACTCCTCGTCGATGACAGCGATGTCGGCCGGGTCGCCTGAGAGAGCAGCCCAGCGAAAAGGGCCGATCCCGCGGCAGAAGAGCGGCCGGATATAAGCCGGGACGAAGCCCGGGTATGAGAATGCCTCCGCTACGCCTGCTTCCTTGGCCTCCCCTCTGAGGTTGTTTCCATAGTCGAAGACATAGCTGCCGGCGCGGACGTACTCGAGGAGAGCTTCGACGTGCCTCGCGATCGACTCGCGGGCGCGGCGAACGTACTCGTCGGGGTCGGAGGCGCGTAGCGAAGCGGCATTCTCGACCGAGAGCCCTGCCGGGACATAGCCGGTGAGCGGGTCGTGGGCGGCGGTCTGGTCGGTGACGAGGTCGAAGAATTCACGCTTTTGTGCCAGTTCCGGCACGATCTCGGCTGCGTTGCCAAGCAGGCCGACCGAGAGCGCCCGCCCCTCGGCAGCCGCCGCCCGCACGCGAGCGACGGCGTCGGCTGTCGAATCGGCGACCTCGTCGAGGTAGCGCGTCTCGAGCCGGCGGCGGATCCGGTCGGGATCGACTTCGATACAGAGGATCGCGGCGCCGGCCATCGTCGCCGCCAGCGGCTGAGCGCCGCCCATGCCGCCGAGGCCGGCGGTCAGGATCGTCCGCCCGCTCAGGTCGGGGGAGCCGAAGTGCTTCTCGCCCGCCGCCGCGAAGGTCTGATAGGTGCCCTGGAGGATTCCCTGGGTGCCGATGTAGATCCAGCTCCCGGCGGTCATCTGCCCGAACATCGTCAGGCCCTCGGCCTCGAGCCGCCTGAACTCGTCCCAGGTGGCCCAGCGAGGAACGAGGAGCGAGTTCGCGATCAGGACGCGGGGCGCCCCGGGATGAGTCCGGAAGACGCCGACCGGCTTACCGCTCTGGACGAGCAGCGTCTCGTCGTCGGCCAACCGCAAGAGAGTGCGGACGATCGCCCGCAGCGCCTCGGGCGACCGGGCGGCGCGGCCGGAGCCGCCGTAGACGACGAGCTCCTCCGGCTTCTCGGCGACCTCGGCGTCGAGGTTGTTGAGCAACATCCGCAGGGGCGCCTCCGTCTGCCACGAGCGAGCGTTCAGCGTGCCGCCGCGCGGTGCCGTGACCCGGCTCAGATCGCCGACGAGCGCGTCCACCGTCGTCTCGACCGAAGCGACGCTCACGGCCGCTCCCCTTGCTGGAGCCGTCGCCGGAAGCGCCACCAGGAATAAGCAGTCGCGAGCACGAGGTAACCGGCGGCTACCGCGATCGCACGACCGAGGTCGCCACCCGTCAGTTGCGCAACCCCGAGGATCACGAGCGCGAGCACGAGATTCAGCAGCAGACTGTCGCGGTACGGCCTCTTCGGCAGCGGCGGCGGCGGACCCAGACGAGATCTGCTCATTGCAGCTCGCCGATCTCCCCCTCGGCGGCGGCGAGGATCGAGCCGTCCCGGATCGCGCCTGTGACCCGCTCGATGTCCTCGGCGAGCGAACGGTCGTCGCGCAGCCGCTCGGAGAGCCGCCTGACCGCGTCATGGGTGGCGCGTACGCCCGGCCCCGGCTCGAGCGGCGCCAGAAACTCGATCGCCTGTGCGCCTGCGAGGAGCTCGATCGCGAGGACGTGCTCGGCGTTGGCGAGCACCTGGAGCGCCTTCAGGCCCGCTGCGTTCCCCATCGAGACGTGATCCTCCTGGCCCGCGCTCGTCGGGATCGAGTCGACGCTCGCCGGATGGCAGAGCGCTTTGTTCTCCGAGACGAGTGAGGCGGCCACGTACTGAGGGATCATGAACCCCGAGTTGAGCCCGCCGTCGGCGGTCAGGAACGGCGGCAGCCCCTCGGAGAGCGTTGGGTTGACGAGCCGCTCGACGCGCCGCTCGGAGATGCTCGCGAGCTCGGCGACCGCCATCGCAAGGGTGTCGAGCCCAAAGGCGAGCGGCTGGCCGTGGAAGTTGCCTTTCGAGACGCCGAGACCTTCGTCCACGAGGACGAGCGGGTTGTCCGTGGCTGCGTTCAGCTCAACCTCCACTGTGGTCTCGACGTACTCGAGCAGATCTCGGCTGGCGCCGTGCACCTGAGGTGCGCAGCGGAGCGAGTAGGCGTCTTGCACCTTGTCGCACCAGCGATGCGACTCGATGATCGCCGAGCCTTCCAGCAGAGCGCCGATGTTCGCGGCGGCCTCGCGCTGACCTTTCAACGGACGTGCAGCGTGGATCGCGGGATGGAAGCTCGTTCGGGATCCCTGCAGCGCCTCCAGCGAGAGCGCGCACGCGAGGTCGGCCGTCCGGGCCAGCCGCCACGCCCGAACGAGGCCGAGCGACGCCATCGCGACCATGAACTGGGTGCCGTTGATCAGCGACAGCCCTTCCTTCGCGAGCAGGCGCGTCGGCTCGAGCCCGACCGCGGCGAGAGCGTCCGTCCCGGAAAGGATCTCGCCGTCGACCGTCGCCCTCCCCTCGCCGACGAGCGGCAGCGCGAGGTGGGCGAGCGGCGCCAGATCCCCGCTAGCGCCGACCGAGCCACGCGCCGGCACGTGCGGCAGGACGCCGCGGTTGAGGCACTCGATCAGGAGCTCGACGGTCTCGACGCGCGCGCCCGAGTACCCCTTCGCGAGCGCGTTCGCGCGCAGGAGCATCGCGGCCCGCACGACCTCGGGCGGATATGGGTCGCCGACGCCGCAGGCGTGACTGCGCAGCAGCCGCAGTTGCAGCTCTGCCACCTGCTCGTCCGGGATCGACATCGAGACGAAGCGCCCGAATCCCGTATTGACGCCGTACGTGTGCTCGTCGTGGACAGCGCGCTCGACAAGCTCGCGTGCCGCCTCCATCTTCGTTCGAGCCGCGTCGGCGAGCCCGACCGGAGCGCCGTGGACTGCCACCTCCCAGACGTCCTCGATCCGTAGATCGTCGCCGGTGAGAGCGTGGCTCGCGATCATCAACCCGTCCCGAAAGACCGTGTGCTCATCGGCCGAGTCTAACCCGGCCATGTCCCGCATCACCGGGCCGCCGACCTCCACCCCACGTTTTCAGCGTAACCCGGAAATGCGTGAGGGTCGGTGACGAGAGTGTGCCGAAGGTGTGCCAATCGAACCGCAGCGAATGACCCCTCGGCGCCGCGCGGCTGAGTCACGGCCGGGCGTGCAAGCGCACACCCGGCCGACCAGTCGCCGCGTCTTCAGTGGTGCATGGGCGCTTCGGTGCCCGCGGTGTGGAGCAGGTTCTCGACGTCCTTGACGCCGTGGATCTTCCGCGTCCGCTCGACGAGCGCCTCGATCAGGTCGCGCGACGGCAACTCGCCGCGGAGCTGGACGATGCCCTCCTGCGCGTTGACGTTGATCGCGCCCTTGACCTCGTGCTCGTCGCGGAAGAGCTCCGATTCGACCTTCGCCTTCAGCGTGCCGTCGTCATACCGTTTCGGAATCGCGCCCGACACGAGGCCGCGGAGCCTGCCGAGCAACACCCTGCCGCGTCTGGTGGCCACGGCGCCCACAACGGCGCCGATCGCTGCGAACGAGATCAGCTTCTTCATCGCACACTCCTTCGTTCGTTGTCGCGTTCCCCTACCTCGTTCGGTTGGAGGCCGAAACACCGCTAGGACAAGAGGCGGACTTCGAGCACATGCGACTCGTCGAAGCCGTCGATCCGCAGCATCGCACCGGCTGCCGCCGCGGCCGCGACCGCCGGCATCAACCCGACGAGCTCCGAGCCGAGAACCTCCGCCCCGCGCTCGCCCGCCTCGAACTCGATCCGAGCGACGAGCTCGTGCAGCGGGACGGCCTCGAAGTCCTCGACGTTCATCGAGACCTGGACAACCCCCGCGCGCGGCAGGTCGAGCCCGAGCGCGCGCAGCCCCGGGAAGCCACCGGCGGTCTCGCGGACGAGCGCGGCGATCTCCTGCGCCACGCGGAGCTCGCCGCGGAGGTTGACGTTGAATGCGATCAACGGCCGCCGCGCGCCGACGAGCACGCCACCCGCGGCAGGGTGCAGCTCGTGAGGTCCGTAGTCCGGATCGAGCTCGCGTGCGGCGATTCGCCGACTGAGCTCCTCCGGGCCGCCGCGGCGGAAGAACGCGGCGCCGCGGCCCGACGCCAGCTCCCCGTAGAGGAAGACGGGCAGGCCGAGCTCGTCTCCGATCCGCCGGGCGAGGACGAGCGCCGTCTCGCGCGCCTCGAGCATCTGCTCGGGGCGAATCGGGACGATCGGGACGATGTCCGCGGCGCCGATTCGTGGATGCGCTCCCACGTGGCGACGCAGGTCGATCCGCTCGCGGGCGCAGTCGATCCCCGCCAGGAGCGACTCGACGAGATCGCCCGGCTCGCCGACGAGGGTGAACACCGACCGGTGATGATCGGCGTCGACGTGGACGTCGAGGAGCCGCGCCGGCGGGGAGAGCGCGGCGCGCAGCGCCTCTACGACCTCAGCGTCGCGACCCTCGGAGAAGTTCGGCACTGCCTCCAGCACGGCTCGTACTCTAGGAGCGTGAAGGCCTACTACGAGGCGCGCGCGCCCGAGTACGACGACTGGTGGAACGGCGCCGGGCTCTTCGCCGAGCGCGACCGACCCGGCTTCGCGCAGGAGCGCAGCGCGGTGCTCGAGCTTCTGGAACGGCTGAGTCCCGCGCACACGCTCGATGTGGCGTGCGGAACCGGATTCGTCACCCGCCACCTTTCCGGCCCGATCACCGGCGTCGACCAGAGCCCGACGAGCCTCCGCATCGCGGTCGAACGGCTTCCGAGAGCGGAGCTCGTCGAGGCGGACGTGCCGCCGCTGCCATTTCCGGACCAGAGCTTCGAGCGTGTCTTCTCGAGTCACTTCTACGGGCATCTCGAGGCGCCTGAGCGGCATGTCTTCCTCGCAGAGGCGCGTCGCGTCTCTCCCGAGCTCGTCATCCTCGACGCCTCGATCGGCCATTCTCCCGTCCCCGTCGAGTGGCAACCGCGCGTCCTCAACGACGGCTCCCGCTGGGAGGTCTACAAGCGCTACTTCACGCCGGAAGGCCTTCTCGAAGAGCTGGGCGGCGGCGTGGCGCTCTTCGCGGGCCACTGGTTCGTCGTCGTCCGCTCTCCGTGACCGTTCGCAGGCGTTCGTATCGTTCGCTCGCCTCGCTCCAGCGCGACACCGCCGTCTGCCGCGCCTGCGTCGAGGCCGGCTTTCCCCTCGAGTCCTGGCCTGTGCGAGCGCCTCGAGGGAGCCAACGCACCTACCTCTACGGCCAGGCGCCCGGAATCGTCGAGGGCGAGGAGCGCCTGCCCTGGCGTGGCCGCGCCGGCGCGACGCTGCGCCGCTGGCTCGAGCTCGAAGGCGACCAGCTCTACGAGACGTTCTACTGCGGCTCGGTCACCCGCTGCTACCCAGGCCGGCCCGAGTCCGGCCGCGGCGACCGGACGCCGACCCTGCGCGAGCAGCACCTCTGCGAGTTCTGGCGCGACTGGGAGCTGCGGCTCCTCCGGCCCGGGCTGATCGTTACCGTCGGTGGGCTCGCGCTCCGCCGGCTGCTCGGGATCCCGACGCTGACTGCCGCGATCGGCAAGAGCTACGTCCGCGACGACGCGATCGTGATCCCGCTCCCGCATCCCTCCGGCGCGAGCGGCTGGCTGAACGACCGGACAAACCGCGCGCGGCTCGGGAAGGCGCTGACCCACGTTCGCCGCGAGCTCGGGCGGATCGGCGAGCCACGCTGACCCGCTACTGGGCCGCGCGACGCAACCGCTCGGTCCAGTTCTCGCCGGCAGCGAGCAGCTCATCCCGCGCGATGATGCGATGACCGTTGACGTACTCGACAAAGCGTGCCCGCTCGCGGAGCGTCTCGACGGAGACCCGGGCTGCGCGCCACACGATGAACTCGTCGTCGAAGAGCACGATCACGGCGGCGTCGAACTCCCACGAGCGGAAGAACGAGAGTTGGCGCTCGCCGCGCGATCGTGGATTCGTCACGACTCGGGCTTGCACCTGTAGGCGCGCCTCTTCCGGTTTCGGGGTCAAGACATCCCAGCTTCGTTGGGCGTTCGGCGCCAGCTCGCCTCCAGTAGCGACGCGAACGAGAAACTCGGCGTAATCACCTGCCCGAGCGTTGCCGGTTCGGATCACGCCGCGATGCCGCAGCTCCGCGAAAATGGCCCGAGAGAGCGCGAGCAGCTCGCCGGTTCGGAGATCGTGGAGGTTCAGCGGCGCGAGTATCGGGTAATCGGCCGCCGCGAGTGGCGCGGCTAGATTGGGACGGTGAGCACAGGCACAGGCCCAATCACGGAAACAGGCACAGTCCCATACCGGCGCACCTTCCGCCGCCTCCTCGGCTTCCTCCGGCCGTACAAGGCGTCGCTCGTCGTCTCGACGATCCTGGCGGTCCTCTCGCAAGCCGCCGCGATCGCGATCGTCGTGCTCGTCGGCGAGGCGATCGACGGGATCGACGCCCGCGAAGGCACAGGCACGCTCGCCTGGATCGTCGCCGCGATCGTCGCCTTGGGGATCGCCAAGGCGGCGCTCACGGTCGGCCGCCGCGTGATCTCGGGCCGTCAGGCGCTCGCGATCGAGAAGGACATGCGCGAAGGCCTCTACGGCCACCTGCTGCGGCTCTCGTTCGGGTTCTACGACCGCCACCAGACCGGCCAGCTGATGTCGCGCGCGACCGTCGACCTCCAGTCCGTGCGCTTCTTCCTCGGCTTCGGCCTGATCTTCTTCTTCCAGCACGCGCTCACCGTCGTCTCGGTGACCGCGGTGCTCTTCGTCGTCGAGTGGCGGCTCGCCCTGATCGCGCTCGCGATCACGCCTGTGATCGTCGCCGTCGCCTACCGCTACAGCCACGTCTCCCATCCGGTGCTCCGCGACGTCCAGCAGCGACTCGGCGAGGTGGCGACGGTGGCGGAGGAGTCGATCGTCGGCGTCCACGTCGTCAAGGCCTTCGCCCAGGAGGAGCGACGCCAAGGCGACTTCGAGCGCGCGACCGGCAACGTCTTCACAGAGACGGTGAAGGCATTCCGACAACGCGCGATCTACGTGCCGCTCCTCGCCTTCCTCCCGATGCTCGCGCAGGCCGCGGTTCTGCTGGCAGCCGGCCGGATGGTCGTCTCCGGCACGCTCACGCTCGGCCAGTTCTTCCTCTTCAACCTGTTGCTCGCGATGCTGATCGTGCCGCTGCGCAGCCTCGGGATGTGGGTCGGCCAGGCGCAGCGGGCGACCGCGTCGGGCGAGCGGATCTTCGAGGTGCTGGACGAGCCCGAGGGCGTCGACGACCGGCCTGGGGCGACAGAGCTGCCCTCCGGCCCCGGCGCGATCCGCTTCGAGGACGTCTCCTTCGGCTATACCGCGGGTCGCTCGGTGCTGGAGCAGATCGACCTCGAGGTCGAGGCCGGCCGCACGGTGGCGCTGATTGGCCACACCGGCTCGGGCAAGACGACGCTCGCCGCTCTCGTGCCGCGCTTCTACGCCGCGAGCGAGGGCCGGATCCTCGTCGACGGCGTCGACGTCCGCGACGTCACCCGTCGCTCGCTCCGGCGCGAGATCGGCGTGATCTCGCAGGATCCGTTCCTCTTCTCGGCCACGGTCCGCGAGAACATCTCCTTCGGCGTCCTCGACGCCACCCCCGAGCAGGTGGAGCGGGCAGCGCGCGCGGCGCAGGCGCACGAGTTCGTGGAGGCGCTGCCGCAGGGCTACGACACGGTGATCGGCGAGCGCGGAATCACGCTTTCCGGCGGCCAGCGCCAGCGGCTCGCGATCGCCCGCGCGCTCGTGATCGACCCGCGGATCCTGATCCTCGACGACGCGACCGCCTCGGTCGACGCGACGACCGAGGCGCTGATCCGCACCGGCCTGCGCGAGGCGACGCGCGGGCGGACGACGATCATCATCGCCCACCGGCTCTCGACGATCGCGCTCGCCGACGAGATCGTCGTCCTCGAGCATGGCCGGATCGCAGCGCAGGGCACGCAGACCGAGCTGCTCGCGACGAACGCCGTCTTCCGGGAGATCCACGAGCACGGCCTGATTCAGGGGCTCCTCAAGGAGACCGCGTGAAGGTCTGGCAGCCCGGCGGCCACCTCTCCGAGGAGAAGGGCGGCGCGGTGCAGGACTGGTCGTGGCGGCGGACGCGGCGCCGCGTCGGACTGCTCGCCCGGCTGACCCTCCCCTATCGCGGTCGCACCGCGCTCGCGCTCGGAACCCTGCTCGCCTACACGCTCGTCGCGCTCGCGCCGCCGTATCTCGCCAAGCTCGCGATCGACGAGGGGATCGACGACGCGAACCTCGGCCGGCTGACCTGGATCGTGATCCTCTTCCTGGGCTCGGCAGTCGCAGCCCTCTTCCTCTCCTCGGCGAACACGTATCTGACCGGCTGGACGGGCGAGCGCGTGCTCGCCGACCTCCGCAACAAGCTGTTTCGCCACCTCGAGCGGCTCTCGATGGGCTTCTACGAGCGCAATCGCGCCGGCGCGATCATCAGCCGGATCACGAACGACGTCGAGGCGCTCGATCAGCTCGTCACCGACGGCGTCACGAGCCTCGTCCAGAACACGCTCCTCCTGGGCGGCACCGCGGTAGTCCTCTTCTTCCTCGACTGGCGACTCGCGCTCGCGACCCTGACCGTGCTGCCGCCGATGGCGCTCGCGACAGCCTGGTTCCGCCGCCGCTCGAACCGCGCCTACCGCAACGTGCGCGAACGACTCGGGCTCGTGACGGCCACGCTCGCGGAGGACATCTCCGGGATGCGCGTCGTCCAGTCGTTCACGCGCGAGCCGGTTCAGGAGCGCGCGTTCCACGGCGTCAACGACCGCTACCGCGCGGCGAACTACGAGACGACCGTCCTGAACGCGATCTACTTCCCAGCCGTCGACCTGCTCTCGTCGGCGGCGACGGCGATCGTCTTCGGCTACGGCGGCTGGCTCGTCTATCACGGCGACATGAGCGCCGGCACGCTCTTCGCCTTCGCGCTCTACCTCTCGAACTTCTTCGATCCGATTCAACAGCTCTCGCAGCTCTACAACACGTTCCTGGCGGCGATCGCGGCGCTCGACAAGATCGTCGGCGTGCTGGACGAGGAGCCGCAGGTCGTCGATGTCGGCGACGCGATCGAGCTGCCGCGGATCGAGGGTCACGTCCGCTTCGAGGACGTCCGCTTTGGCTACGGGCCCGAGTTCCCGGAGGTGCTGCACGGGCTCGAGCTCGACATTCCCGCCGGCACGACCGTCGCGCTCGTCGGGCAGACCGGAGCGGGCAAGTCGACGATCGCGAAGCTGCTCGCCCGCTTCTACGACCCGACCGAGGGGCGGATCTCGATCGACGGCCACGATCTCCGCGAGGTCACGCAGCACTCGCTCCGCCGCCAGCTCGGAATCGTGCCTCAGGAGGGATTCCTGTTCGGCGGCACCGTCTCCGAGAACATCGCCTTCGCCCGGCCGGACGCGGCACCCGCTGAGATCGCGACCGCGGCCGAGGCCGTGGGCGCTCACCGCTTCATCCTCGAGCTGGAGGATGGCTACGAGACGCAGCTCGGCGAGCGGGGCACGCGCCTCTCGCTGGGTCAGCGTCAGCTCGTCGCCTTCGCGCGGGCCCTCCTCGCCGACCCGCGGCTCCTGATCCTCGACTAGGCGACCTCGTCGGTCGACATCGGGACCGAGCGCCAGATCGAGCAGGCGCGGCGGAGGCTCCTGGCCGGCCGCACCGCCTTTGTGATCGCGCATCGCCTCTCGACGATCCGCGATGCCGACCTGATCGTCGTGCTCGAGCACGGCCGCGTCGTCGAGCAGGGAACGCACGAGGAGCTCCTCGCCCGGCGCGGCCTCTACACGCGGCTCTACGGCGACTGGGCCGCGGACGTCGCCTGAGAGCTCTAGGATCGGCTCGTGCAGCTCGACAAGCAGATCCAGGTCTCACGGCCGGCCGACGAGGCTTTCCGCTACGTCGCCG
The DNA here is from genome assembly GCA_051005735.1 of Gaiellaceae bacterium. Lineage (GTDB taxonomy): Bacteria > Actinomycetota > Thermoleophilia > Gaiellales > Gaiellaceae > Gaiellasilicea. The sequence goes on from JBPCJB010000240.1 coordinate 17,033, forward strand.
ACTTCGAGAACACCGCCGAGTGGGATCCGGGCATCGCCGAGGCGTCGAAGCTGACCGACGGACCGGTTCACGTGGGGAGCGAGTACGACATCGTCGCCCTCTTCCGCGGCAAGCGGCAGCGCTTCCGCTACACGGTCACGGAGCTCGACGAGGGCCGGCGGCGGATCGTGCTCGCGGGCGACGGCGAGAAGGCGACATCTGTCGACACGATCGCGGTGGAGCCCGTCGGCGAAGGCTCGCGGATCGCCTACACGGCCGAGATCAAGCTCAAGGGCCTCCGCCGGATCGCGGAGCCGCTCCTCAAGCCCATGCTCGCGAAGACCGCCGACGAGGGCCTCGCAGGCCTGAAGGCGACGCTCGACCGTCCTGCCTAAGCAGGCTGGGCCCGGCGGCGCAGTTGCTGCCGCTCGTCTGGCACCTTCACGTCCCAGACGAGGCCGAGCCGCTCGAGCGCGCTGATAACGAGCCAGGAGAAGTCGATCTGGCGGCGCAGGAGCCCGTGGCGCGCGGAGCTCGGGAAGGCGTGATGATTGTTGTGCCAGCCCTCGCCGAAGACGAGCAGCGCCACGAGCCAGTTGTTCCGCGCCTCGTCTCGGGAGCGGAAGTCCTTGCGCCCGAACATGTGGCAGATCGAGTTGACGCTGAAGGTGGCGTGCTGGTAGAGGAAGATCCGGATCAGACCGCCCCAGACGAGCCCGGCGAAGCCAGAGGCGATCGTGCCCCCGACCGCGTAGCCGACGAGGAACGGCAGCCCGAGCGTGAGGATGACCCAGAGCAGATAGAGGCGGTCGATCGTCCGCACGAGCCGGTTCTCGTAGAGATCCTTGCCGTACTCGCACCCCTGTTCCATCCCGAGGTTCGCGAAGAGCCAGCCGACGTGCGAGTGGACGAAGCCGCGCATCGCGCCCCACGCGCCCTCGCTGCGGCCGACGTGCGGCGAGTGCGGATCTCCCGGTTGATCCGAGAGCGCGTGATGCTTGCGGTGATCGGTCACCCATTGTGTCAGCGGGCCCTGCATCGTCATGCAGCCGAGGATCGCCAGGGCCGCCTCGACCGGCTTGCTCGTCTGAAAGCCGCGATGCGTGAAGTAGCGGTGGAAGCCGATCGTCGTCCCGAAGGCGCACACGCTGTAGAAGCCGACGAGCAGGAGCAGATCGACCCAGTGGAAGGCCACGCCCCAGAGGAGGCCCATCGCCGAGAGGATTCCGAGCGGCGGCACGATGACGGCGACGAGCGTCACCGCCTGGCTGATCCGGCTCGTGCCGGTGCGCACTGTTCCAACCGGGACGGCCGCCGCAACACCGCTGTCTAGACTTTTTCCACCCATGAGACCCCTCCGCAGAGTAACGAGTCAACCATTGTTCGTGGCCCGACGAATACTGGTTGCAATGGGATCTCCACCGCGATGAGAGTCGCCGTCGTCGGCAGCGGGATCTCCGGTCTCGGCGCCGCCTACCTGCTCGATCGCGCTCACGACGTCACCGTCTTCGAGCGCGATTCGCGCGCGGGCGGGCACACGCACACGATCCGCCACGACGGGCTCGCGCTCGACACGGGCTTCCTCGTCCACAACACGCGCAACTATCCGCTGCTCGCTCGCCTCCTCGGCGAGCTCGGCGTCCGCACCCAGGAGTCGCAGATGTCGTTCTCGGTCGGCTGCGCGGCGTGCGGGCTCGAGTACTCCGGCCGGCGTCCGTTCGCCCAGCGTCGAAGCCTCGCCAGCCCCCGCTTCGCGAGCCTCCTCTGGGAGATCGGACGCTGGCTCCGCACCGCTCGGCGCTCCCTGGACGACGCCGACTACGAGCAGCACACGCTCGAGGCCTATCTGGATGAGCACGGCTATTCGCGCCGGTTCCGGCGCCATTTCCTCGTCCCGCTCACGTCCGCCCTCTGGTCGACGGCGCCGGGCCGCGCGCTCGAGTTCCCCGCCGCGTACGCGATCCGCTTCTTCGACAACCACGGGATGCTGGGCCTGCGCCGCTTCGCGTGGCGGACGGTGAGCGGCGGCTCGGACACCTACGTTCGCGTCCTCTCCGAGCGGCTCGGCTCGCGGCTCCAGCTCGGCCTCGGCGTCCGCTCGGTCCGGCGCGACCCGGACGGAGTCGAGCTGACGACCGACGATGGCGAACGGCGTCGCTTCGACAAGGTCGTCGTCGCGACGCACGCCGATCAGGCGCTCGCGCTCCTCGAGGATCCGAGCGAGGACGAGC
>JBPCJB010000241.1:0-8922 GCA_051005735.1 Gaiellaceae bacterium
GCCGGCCTCAGCGTCGACGAGAACCTTCGAATCGCCGAACGGAACGGCAATGCCCGCTACGAGCTCGTCTACGAGCTCTTCCCGGAGCTGAAGACGCGCGGCGCCCAGAAGGCGGGGACGCTCTCGGGCGGGCAGCAGCAGATGGTCGCGATCGCCCGAGCCCTCTTGAACGACAACGCGGTGCTTCTCGTCGACGAGCCGACGAAGGGGCTGGCGCCGCTCCTCGTGACCGAGGTCGCGGCCGCGCTCGAGCGGGCGGCGGAGCTCGCGACCGTGCTCCTCGTCGAGCAGAACCTCGCGGTCGTCGCGCGCGTCGCGCAGCAGGTCGTCGTGCTCGACGGAGGTCGAGTCGTTCACGCCGGCGGCGCGAAGGAGCTCCTCGGCGATCCCGAGCGCGTGCGCGCTCTGCTGGGCGTCCACGGAGGCGGGCACTGATGAGCACCTTCATCCTCCTGACGATCACCGGGCTCGGGCTCGGAGCGATGTACTTCCTGATCGCGTCCGGCCTCTCCTTGATCTACGGCCTGATGGGCGTGCTCAACTTCGCCCACGGAGCTTTCCTCACCGTCGGGGCCTACGCCACCTGGTGGACGTCGACCCACGTCGGCGGCGGACCCGGCACGAAGCTCCTGGTCGGCGCGATCGTCGGCCTTGCGGTGGGGGCGCTGCTCGCGGCGCTCGTCGAGCTCGTCCTGATCCGGCCGCTCTACGAGCGCCACATCGAGCAGGTGCTCGTCACCGTGGGACTCGCGCTCGTCCTCTCCGCGCTCGTCGAGGCGATTTGGGGCTTCGACGCTCGCCAGTTCCCCGTGCCCGGCTGGTTGATCGACACGACCACGATCTTCGGCGCCAACATCCCGAACGACCGCTTCCTCGAGATCGCGACCGCCGTAGTCGTTTTCCTCGGGCTGACGGCGTTCCTGCGCTACACCCGCTACGGGCTGATCGTCCGAGCCGGTGTCGAGAACCGGGCGATGGTGACGGCGCTCGGAATCGACGTGCGCAAGTCCTTCACGCTCGTCTTCGCGATCGGCGGGCTTGCGGCCGCGCTCGCGGGGGTGCTCTCGGGTGTCTACTTCGGCGCCGTCGATCCTGGCCGGGGCACGAGCCTCCTGATCTTCGCGTTCATCGTCGTTGTGATCGGCGGTTTCGGCTCGATCGGCGGGACCGCAATCGCCGCGGTGATCGTCGGGCTGGTGCAGCAGTACGCGAACTACTACGCGTCGTCCGGTCTCGGCGACCTCGCGGTCGTGCTCCTGCTCGCCCTCGTCCTGCTCGCAAGGCCGGGTGGGCTCGCGCCGAAGGTTGCGCACTGATGGGCAGGCGCGCGCTCGCCTTCGCGATCCCGCTCGTCCTGCTCGTCGCACTCGCGCTTGTTCCGACGCTGCCGCTCGACATCCCCGTCGTCTTCGCCGGCCCGCTCGACAGTCCCGGCACGCTCGGGCTGCTCGCGCTCTGCCTCCTCTTCGCCGGGATCGCGCTCACGTACGACCTGCTCTTCGGCTTCACAGGGCTTCTCTCGTTCGGACACGCGCTCTATTTCGCGATCGGCGTCTACATCATGGCGATCGCGCTGACGCGCTGGGAGTGGTCGCTCTGGCAGGCCGTCGCGATCACGGGCGTGGTCGGGATCGTCGTCCCGCTGCTCCTCGGCGCGGTCAGCCTGAGAGTCGGCGGAATCGCCTTCGCGATGGTCACGCTCGCGTTCGCGCAGGCCGGCCAGGTGCTCGTGCAGAAGAACCCGGATGGGCTGACGGGCGGGGAGGAGGGGCTCGGGCTCAACTCCGATCCGCTTCCCGACTTCTTCGTCGGGGTCCTGAACGCGAAATACCTCTACTGGCTCGCGCTCGGCTATGCGGCGTTCGTCTTCCTCGTCGTTCGCTTCGCGGTCTCATCGTCGCCGGGGCACGTCTGGCAGGCGATCCGGGAGAACGAGCGCCGGGTCGAGGTGATCGGGCTACGCCCGTTCGGGTTCAAGCTGATCGCCTTCGTGCTTGCCTCGTTCCTCGCCACGCTCGGCGGGATCGTCTGGCTGATCGTGGTCGGCACTGGGGCATCGCCGCAGGTGACGACGGCGAACTTCACGCTGACCCTGCTCGTGATGGTCGTGATCGGCGGCGCCGGGACGAGGTACGGGGCGCTGCTCGGCGGCTTCCTCTACACGCTGCTCGATCTTCGGCTCGGCTCGTTCGCGGGCTCCTCGCAGGTGCAGGATCTCCCGACGGTGATCCGGACGCCGCTCTCCGAGCCGCTCTTCATCCTCGGCACCCTCTTCATCCTGCTCGTCTTCTTCGTCCCCGGCGGGCTCGCGGGGTTCGGCCGGCGCCTGCGGGTGCTGCGCCGCTCGGCCGGATTGAACAGGGGCGGGCTGGACGGAGCGCAGCCGTGAAGATCGCCTGGGAGCGTCGGGGGGCAGGCCCGTCGCTGCTCCTGATCCAGGGGCTCGGCTACGGGCGCTGGGGCTGGGCGCCCATCGTGCCGGCGCTCGCGCGCTCGTTCGACGTGCTCACGTTCGACAATCGCGGGATCGGCGGCAGCGACGCGCCGCTCGGGCCGTACACGGCTACGCAGATGGCCGCGGACGCTGCGCAGGTGCTGGACGAAGCCGGCTTGGAGCGGGCGCACGTCGTCGGCACGAGCCTCGGCGGGATGGTCGCGCAGGAGCTCGCGCACGCCCGACCGGAGCGCGTCGACCGACTCGTGCTCGCGTGCACGACTCCCGGCGGGCCGGAGGCACATCCGATGCCGGAGCAGACGATCGAGCTCCTGCAAGCGGCGGCGATCCTGCCGGAGGATGAGGCGCTCCGGCGGTTCGTGGTCAACGCGCTCGATCCCGATCCTCGCCCCGAGCTCGTCGAGCGCATCCTGGAGCATCGGCTCGCGAATCGGCAGGATCCCCTCGCGTGGGCCGCACAGGCGGCGGCCGCAATGGGCTTTGATCGCTACGAAGATGCCTCGTCGCTCGCGCTGCCGACGCTCGTCCAGCACGGCGACGGCGATGTCGTCGTCGATCCGCGGAACTCGGAGCTTCTCGCCGACCTGATCCCCGACGCCCGGTTCGAGGTCTACGCCGGCTGCGGCCACCTCTTCTTCTGGCAGGCGCCGGAGCGGTTCGTCCGAGAGCTCGAGGCGTTCCTCCTATGAGCTGCCTGACCCTCGACCGCTGGATCCGCGACCGCGCGCGGACAACTCCCGAGCGAGTCGCGATCGACTCCCTCGGCATCGAGACGACCTATCGCGAGCTCGACGAGCGCTCGGAGCGGCTCGCGGCGGGGCTGCTGGAGGCTGGCCTCGTCCCAGGCGACCGCGTTGCCACTCTGACCGGCTCGAGCCCCGAGCACGTCGTCGTCTTCTTCGCGTGCGCGAAGGCCGGCTTGATCCTGTTGCCCCTGAACTGGCGCCTGACGAATGCCGAGCTCGCCTACCAGGTCGCCGATGCAGAGCCGGCGGTTCTGCTGGCCTCGCTCGAGCTCGCCGAGACCGCCGCCTCGCTCCATGGACGCAGCGCAGGGCTGGAAGACCTTGTGTTTCGGAAACACAAGAGCCTCCCGCCGGTGCGCGACGACGACGGCCTCCTGATCGTCTACACCTCGGGTACGACGGGCCGGCCCAAGGGCGCCTTGCTCAGCCATGCGAACTGCTTCTGGACGAACCTCTCCTTCGACCGGGTCGCGGGCCTCGGGGACGAGGACGTCGTTCTCCAGCTCCTGCCGCAGTTCCACGTGGGCGGCTGGAACGTGCAGCCGCTGCTCGCCTGGTGGAAGGGCGCGCGCGTCGTCCTCGAGCCCTCGTTCGAGCCCGGCCGCGCGCTTGCGCTGATCGGCGAGAAGCGGGTGACGACCATGATGGGCGTGCCTGCTACCTATCTCTTCCTCGCGCGCGAGCCGGGCTTCGCGAGCGCCGATCTCTCGAGCCTTCGCCGCGCGGTCGTCGGCGGCGCTCCGATGCCCGAGCCGCTCCTCGAGCTCTGGCACGAGCGCGGGGTCGAGATAGTCCAGGGCTACGGGCTGACCGAGGCGGCGCCGAACGTCCTCTGCCTTCCACCGGAGGACGCGACCCGGAAACGCGGCTTCGCAGGCAGGCCGTACCCGCACGTCGACGTCGCGCTGCGGGATCCCGAGACGGGCGTCGTCGTCGAAGGAACCGGCGAGGGCGAGCTCGTCGTGCGGGGCCCCAACGTCTTCTCCGGCTACTGGCGCAACCCCGACGCAACGGCCGCCGCGTTCGCCGACGGCTGGCTCCTCACCGGTGACCTCGCCGCGCGCGACGAGGAGGGCGACTACCGGATTGTCGGCCGGCTCAAGGACCTGGTCATCTCCTGCGGCGAGAACGTCTACCCCTCCGAGGTCGAGAGCGTGCTGCACGAGCACCCCGCGGTCGCGGAGGCGGCGGTGCTCGGCGTGCCCGACGAGCGCTGGGGAGAGGCCTGCACCGCGTTCGTCGTGCTCTCCGGCGCGGTCGGCGAGGACGAGCTGATCGTTTTTTGCCGCGAGCGGCTGGCGAAGTTCAAGGTTCCGCGCGAGATCCGGTTCGTCGAGGCGCTACCGCGGAACGCGATGGGCAAGATCGTCAAGAGCGAGCTCCTGGAGCGGGTCTCGTGACCGAGCTGACGACCGGGGTCCAGCCCACCGGGGTCGGCGGGCGCACGCTTTCGAGCCGTGGCCTCCGGACGCGCCGGCTTCTGCTCGAGGCCGCTGAGCGCGTCTTCGCCGAGCTCGGCTACCACGACGCCTCGATCGTCAAGATCACCGAGGCGGCGGGCGTCGGCCAGGGTACGTTCTACCTCTACTTCGACGGCAAGAAGCGGATCTTCGACGAGCTCGTGCTCGACCTGAACGCCCGCGTCCGCCGAGCGATGACGGAGGCAAGCTCCCTGGGTGCGACCCGCGCCGAGCGCGAGCTCCTCGGCTTCGGCGCCTTCTTCCGGTTCACGGCGGAGCACCCGGCGCTCTACCGGATCATTCGGCAGGCCGAGTTCGTCTCTCCCGAGATCCTGCAGCTCCACTACGAGCGCCTGACCGAGGGCTACGTCGTCGGCCTGAGCCAGGCGATGGACGCGGGCGAGGTCGCCCGTGGCGATCCCGAGGTGCTCGCCTGGAGCCTGATGGGGATCGGCGAGCTCGTGGGGATGCGCTGGATTCTCTGGGACGGCGGCCAGGAGATGCCCGAGCGAGTCTTCGACGAACTGGCGCGGATCGTCGTGCGTGCGATCGGCGCCGGGGATCTCGACCCGTGATCGGGTTGAGCGCAACGGCGTCCTATCTGCCGGAGCGGTGGCTGACCGCGGCCGAGATCGGCGCGGCGAGCGGGATTCCGGAGGCCGTGATCGTGGAGAAGTTCGGGCTTCGCGGCAAGCACATCGCGGCCGCCGACGAGCACGTCAGCGACATGTCTGTCGAGGCCGCCTCCCGGCTCCTCGCACAGGAGGGCCTCGATCCCGCGGAGATCGACGTCGTCCTCTACTACGGCTCGATGTGGAAGGACTATGCGGTCTGGCAGGCCGCGCCCTGGATCGCGCACCGGCTCGGCTGCTCGAACGCCTACGCGCTCGAGTACGCGAACGTCTCCTGCGGGACGCCGGTTGCGCTGCGGCTCGCGCGGAACTTCCTGCTCGGCGAGCCCGAGCTCCGGAACGTCCTGCTCGTCGCCGCCTGCCGCGAGTCGTACCTGATCGACTACACGAACGCGCGCTCCCGCTTCATGTTCAACTTCGGCGACGGCGCGGTGGCCGGGCTCCTGACCCGCGACGGCGGCCACGAGCTCTGCGGCGCGCACGCGCTCACGGACGGCTCGTTCTCACTCCAGGTGAAGGTTCCGGCCGGCGGCTCGGTGGAGCCCGCCTCGGCCGAGTCGGTCGCCGCCCGTAGGCACTACTTGGATGTCGCCGATCCGGCCCAGATGAAGGGTGGGCTCGACGAGGTCAGCCTGCCGAACTTCGTCGCGGTCGCCCGCCGCGCGCTCGAGAGCTGCGGCGGGCGCCAGAGTGACGTGGCTCACCTCTGCAACATCCACATGAAGCGCTCGATGCACGAGGCGATCGTCGGTGAGCTTGGCTCGCCCCCGGCGACCTACCTGGACGACACTGGTCACATGAGCGGCGTCGATCCCCTGCTCGCGCTCGATCGCGTCTCGCGGGCCGGAGAGCTCGAGGAGGGCGACCTCGTCTTACTGCTCGCTGCCGGGACGGGCTACACCTGGGCGGCTACGGTGATTCGATGGTGATCGGCGACCTGATCGGGCAGGAGCTCGTCTCTGACTGGCTTGCGATCGAGCAGGCGCGGATCGACGAGTTCGCACAGGCAACCGACGACGCGCAGTGGATCCACACCGATCCCGTTCGCGCCGCCGAGGGGCCGTTCGGGACGACGATCGCGCACGGCTTCCTGACCCTCTCGCTCGTCGTGCCGCTCTTCGAGCAGGCGCTGCCGCCGCTCGAGGCCTACCGACTGACCGTCAACTATGGACTGAATCGGGTTCGCTTCCCGGCGCCCGTCCCGTCCGGAAGCCGGATCCGGGCGCCCTTCATCGTCGAGGAGGTCGAGGAGGTGAGCGGCGGCGAGCAGGCGCGAGTCGCTGCGACGATCGAGCGGGAGGGACAGGAGAAGCCGGTCTGCGTCGCCGAGGCGCTCTTCCGCTTTCTGCTCTGAGGCGGTTCTCCGTCCCGGCGGCGCTCCCGGGTGCCCTGCTCGCGCTCGGCGCCGTCGTGCTGCTCTCGTTCGCCGACGGTGGCTTCTTCCCGAACGCTTGGCGGGCCGCGACTGCCGCGTTCCTCTGCGTCGCCGCGCTCGCAGTCGTCCTGCGCGGTTGGACGAGCGCAACCCGCGCGCAGACGATCGTGGCGGGCGCCCTGGCCGCGCTGACGGCTTGGACGGCATTCTCGGCGGTCTGGTCACCGGATCCGGCCGGCTCCGTGCTCGAGGCGCAACGAACACTCGTCTATCTGTCGCTCGTCCTGGCTACGGCGATGGTCGCCGGCGCCCTCCTCACAGGGGTGCTCGCCGGAATCGGCAGCGTCTGCGCCTACGCCGTCGGACAGCGGCTCCTCGAAGGGTCTCCGGAGCCGCCCGATCCGTTCGAGGGAACGCTCCTTCAGGAGCCGCTCGGCTACGCGAACGGGCTCGGAGCGCTGGCGGCGATCGGGCTGGCGGTAGCGATTACACGGCTCCTCCCGGCCCGACGCCTGCGCGAGCGCGCCCTCAACGGCGGGCTGGCGAGCCTCTTCGTCGTCACGCTGCTCCTGACGGGGAGTCGTGGCGGCGTCGTGGCAGCGCTGGTCGGAACGGCCGTCGCCGTGGCGCTTCGCTCGGGCCGGCTGCGCCTCGCCCGCGGAATCGGAGCGGTTGCGGCGCTCGCACTCGTTGTGGCGCTCGCGCTACCTGCGGGCTCGCTCGCCGACGACCTCGCGGAGCGAGGAGGAGACCGGCCCTGGTACTGGCACGTCGCCTGGGAGGAGGTCGCGGAGGCGCCGCTCGCCGGCAAGGGCGCGGGCACGTTCTACCTGGCGTGGCTCGAGCGCCAGCCGATCCCGACCGGGACGCTCGATGCGCACAGCCTCTATCTCGAGCTGCTCTCCGAGCTCGGCCTCGTCGGGCTCGCGCTGCTCGGGCTCGCTCTCGTCCCGCCGCTCGTTTCGGCGTTCCGCGGCGTCGATGCAGCCGCCGCCGGCGGCTACGTCGCCTTCCTCTTCCACGCCGGGCTCGATTGGGACTGTGAGCTGCCGGCTGTCACCGTTGCCGGGCTCCTCTGCGGCGCAACCCTGCTCGTGCGCGAAAACGCAAGTTCCGGGCGGGCAGAGCGTCTACATCTGCGACAAGCTAAAGGAGACTCATGAAACGGAACGCAGCTCAGAAGCTTCGCCTGACCCTCGTGGTGGTGCTGACCGCGGCGCTCGTCCTCTCGGTCGCCGCGCTCGCCAGCCCGAGCAAGGGAAAGCCGCCGGGCAAGCCGGCCAAGTCGGGCAAGCCGGGGAAGTCGGCGAAAGCCAAGTCGCCCTCGGCGGCTCAGTACCAGTACGGCAAGGCGAAGGTGACGATCTGCCACAAGGGCAAGTCGATCACCGTCGGCGCGCCCGCCGTGAAGGCGCACCTGCGTCACGGCGACTCGAGCGGCCGCTGCCCGTAGGGGGAGAGACGCTGAACGTCGGCGGCGGAGGCTCGGCTCGAGCCTTCGCTGCCGACGGATGCGCTACCGTCGGAGGATGAAGGGCGGGCGGCACCCGATCCGAGCCGGCGGGCGTGCAGCGCTGCTTGCGCTCGCGGCAGCGCTGGTCGCGGGCTGCAGCGCCTTCGAGGCGAAGCGATCGGTGGCGGCGGCTCCGTACTTTCAGCGGGCCGAGGCGCCGATCTCCACGGCGAGCGTGGCCCCTCGACTTCCTCCGCCGCAGGCTGTTCCGCCGCAGCCTCCCCGCGTCGCGCGTCCGACCGCGCCCACGAGCGAGGTCGCGAAGCCGGTTGCTGCGACGCCGAAGCGGCCTCGAAGGGCCGCCGGTTGCACGACCGTCGTGCGGCCGCTGCGCACGCGCGCTCTTGCCTTCGCCGCAGTCGTCCGGACGCGAGCCCGCGTCCACGCGAGTCCGAACGGGCGCTCGCTCGCGCGCTACGACCGACTGAACGTCAACGGCGTCCCGACGGTCTTCGGCGTGCTGGGCCGCGCCGACTGCGACGGCCGCTGGCTTTGGGTCCAGCTACCGAGCCGGCCGAACGGCGTTCGCGCATGGGTCCTCGCGCGCGACGTCCAGCTCATCCGCGTCCGAACTCGGATCGAGGTCGACCTCTCCGCCCGCCGCGTCACGCTCTACCGGAAGGGCCGCGAGCTGATCTCGACGCGAGCAGCGATCGGCGCCACCGACACGCCCACGCCCACCGGCAGCTACTACGTCAACCAACGCCTCGTCGCGCCGAACCCGAGCGGGCCCTACGGCCC
>JBPCJB010000242.1:0-15489 GCA_051005735.1 Gaiellaceae bacterium
AGCATCCCGACGTAGGCGAACGGGAGCGCGAAGACGGTGTGCTCGAGCTTGACGAGCGCCGCAAAGCGACGCGGGAGGCCGACTGCGGTCGCCGTCACGTCTGGCGGTGAGCGGTCTGCTCGCCTGCTAGCAGCTCGAGCGCGTGCGCGAGCGCAGGCCGCAAGACGGCGAACCCGTCGCGGCAGCCGCCGGGCGAGCCGGGGAGGTTGACGATGAGCGTCCGATTGTGAATCCCGGCCACACCGCGCGAGAGCAGGGCATGGGGAGTCTTCGCGATCGAGTCGGCTCGAATCGCCTCCGCGATCCCGGGCGCATCGCGGTCGATCACAGACCGTGTCGCCTCGGGCGTGACGTCGCGCGGCGCCATCCCGGTTCCGCCCGTGGTTAGGACGAGCCGCGCCTCGTCGGCAAGCTCGAGCAGCGCGGCCGCGATCGTTCCCGTCTCGTCCGAAACCGTGCGCCTGGCCACCTCGTACCCGTCCGCCTCCAGGAGCACAGCGAGCAGGTCGCCGCTCGTGTCTTCGCGAGTGCCGGCGACAACGCCGTCGGAGATGGTCAGCACGGCGGCCCTCACACCTGCTCCTTGGCCTTCTCGACGAGCGCGACCTCGGCCACGACCATCTCCTTGTCGATCGCCTTCGCCATGTCGTAGACGGTCAGCGCCGCGACCGAGACCGCGAGGAGGGCCTCCATCTCGACGCCGGTCTGGGCAATCGTCTCCGCTGAGGCGGTGATCTCGACGGTCGTCTCGCCAACCGAGAGCTCGACCTCGATCGCCGACAGCGACAGTGGGTGGCAGAGTGGAATCAACTCACTCGTACGCTTGGCGGCCATGATCCCGGCGAGCTGCGCCGTCGCGAGCGCATCCCCCTTTGGCAGAGTGCGTAGCCGTAGCGCGGTCTCCGGCGCCATCCGAACGCTGGCGCGCGCGGTCGCGCGTCGGCGGGAAAGAGGCTTCGCACCGACGTCCACCATGCGCACCGAGCCGGTGGCATCGACATGCGAGAGCTCGGTCACGAATGCATGCTAGTGGCGCGCTCCAGATCCGCGAGCTGCGCTTCGATCCAGCGGGTGAGATCGTGAGCGCGGAGGTGCCCACGAATCCCGTCGAGCCGCTCCTGTCGCTCGTCGAGAGGAAGCTCGAGCGCGCGCTCGAGCGCCTAGGACTGGACCTCTGCATCGAGCGGGTCGACCGCCAGAACCCATTCGCTGAGCTCCTCGTAGGCTCCTGTGTTGACCGATAAGACAACGACACCGTCTCTCGTGTTGACGAGCGGAGCTTCCTTCGCGACGAGGTTGAGCCCGTCCATGACCGCGTTCACGAGCAGGACATCGAACTGCTTGTAGGCCGCGATCGACCGGGGGAAGTCATCCGCGAGCCGAACCCGCAACGAGCCGGGAAAGCGCAGCTCGAGGCGAGCCGCGGCCGCCTCGAGCGCCTCCCGCTCGACGACGTACTCAGGAATCGCCTGACGGGAGGGGTCGAGCAGCGCGAGCATGGTCACGCGTCCGATCAGGTCGGGGCGTCGCTCGAGCAGCAGCCCGAACGCCTCCAGCCCTCGGGAGACGTTCTTCGACGGGTCGGTCCTGTCGACTCGGAGGATCAGGCGCTCGGAGCGTCCGGCCACGAGCTCGCGCTCCCGCTCGAGCACGACCGGGCTCTCGGCGAGCGCCTCGAACTCGCCGACATCGATCGAGATCAGATGAGCGGTGACGAGCGTCCGCCCGAGCTCGAGCCCAAGGGAGGCACACGTCGCGCGGAACGCGTCGCGCCAGCGCTCGGTGTGGAAGCCGACGACGTCGCTCGCGAGCACACCCTCATGGATCGCGCGCACGATCGGAAGGGGAAGGACGGCCCACTCGTCCGGGCCGACCCACGGAATGTGGGTGAAATGCGAGAGCAGAACGTTCGGAAGCCGCTCGCGGACGTAGCGTGGCGCCAGATAGAGGTGGTAGTCGTGGAAGAGGACGGCCGCCTCGGGCTCGCGCTCGAGTTCTGCGCAGACCGCGTTCGCGAAGGCGCGATTCACGACCGCGTACCCCGTCGACCAGGCTTCCTCGAGCCCGACACCCGGATCCTGCTTCAGGCTCCAGAGGCCGTGCTGGATGAACCAGAGGGTGGGATTCGCAACGACGTTGTAGTAGAGCTCGTACGCAGCCGGCTCGTGGGCGACGAGCCGGAGCCGGTAGCGAGAGCCGTCGCTCGCGGTCTCCTCGAAGGCTCCGCCCGCTGCGAGCGCGCGATCCTCAGGCGAGAACGCGCTCGCGATCCAGGTCACGTCATGCCGTGAGACGAGCGGGCTCAGGGCAGTGACGAGCCCGCCCGCCCCCCTCCGTGCGGCTCGCCCCCCGAGCTCGTCCCGCTCGTAGGTGATGGGGCCGCGATTCGAGACGACGATCAGCTTCCGCCGCGCCTCCACCGGGCAGACGCTAGATGAGCTTGGTGAAACGCAGCCGGGACCCGCCCTGCGGACCGGTGCCGAGCTCGAGCTCGTCGGCGATCGAGCGGATGATCGCGATTCCGAGCCCGCCCTCACTGAGCTCGTCCTCTCCGAAGCCGTTCCCGTCGGCCTCCTGCGGCTCGAGCGGCCGATTCTCGAACGACTGACTCCCGAATCCCGGGCCCTCGTCGGAGACCTCGACGATCAGGCGATCCTCCCGAAGCTCGAAGCTGATCTGGACGCGACCCTCGCCGTTCGCGTAGGCATGGCGCACCGAGTTCGACGTCGCCTCGGTCAGGGCGAGCTTCAGATCCGCGAGCGTGTCGTCTGCGAACGGCCGCACGCGCGAGAGTCCGGTCAGGGCGAGTCGCGAGATCGTGACGTACTCGGGCTTGGCCGGGATGGTCAGCCTGACGATTCGGCTCTCGCCGTCGGGGCCGCCGACCGTCGTCACCTTCTCGTCCACGTCTGCGTCCTCCGCCTCGCTCTCATGTAAACCTTGAGAAATCTACTGATACCCCTAACAGCTTCACCCCTGGAGTACCGCACCCGCGCCGTGGCTAAACGGGATCAGCCCTGGGGATTCGCAGGCCGCTCGACGAGGCGGACGCGCAGCGTCTCTCGGGCCCCGGTTCCACCCCGGACGACCGTGACGCTCACGAGCTGTCCCGGTCGAAGCCGCTCGGTCACGATCCGGGCGATGTCGTCGGCTCGAAGAACACGCTCCCCCGCGAGCGCGACGATCAGATCGCCGCCGAGGCTGACGGGCGAGCCGTTGAAGACGACTCGTCGCTTCGCCCCCTTCAGCCCGGCACGATCGGCCGGAGCATCTGAGACGACCTCCTCGATCAACGCCCCCCGCTGGGCGCCCAGGTCGTAACGGCGGGCGACGGCAGGGGTGACATCGAGCGTGGTGATCCCGATGTAGGCGTAGGTGACGCGGCCGGTCGCGATCAGCTGCCTCATCGAGCGCCGCGCCGAGTTGATCGGAATCGCAAAGCCCACTCCCTCGGCGTTGCCCGAGTCGGAGCGGATCTGGGCGTTGACCCCGATCACGCGGCCCTGCCCGTCGAGCAAGGGCCCGCCGGAGTTGCCGTGGTTGATCGGCGCGTCGATCTGGATCGCGTTCGAGACGTTGTAGCGCGACGTCAGCGAGGGGATCGAACGTGACACCGCCGAGACGACACCGACCGCGAGCGAGTTCTCGTTCCCAAACGGGCTCCCGATCGCCGCCACGGGCTCGCCGACGACGACCGCGTCCGAATCCCCGAGTGGAATCGGGGCGACGGCATGGTCGTCGGGGTCGAATGTGATCAGCCCGGTGTCGTCGAAGAGATCCCAGCCGACGATCGAGGCGGGCAGCCGATCGCCGTCGGCGAAGACGACATAGACGCGCTCTGCGCCGCGCACGGTCTCGCCGCTCTCGCCTGCGTTCGTGATCACGTGCGAGTTCGTCAGGACGTGGCCGTCGGCTGAGACGACGAAACCCGAGCCCTGGGAGCGGCCGCCGCCGGGAAAGATCGCGTAGATCGTGACGACCCCGGGCGAGGTGCGGGCGAAGATGCCGGCGGGGTCGAACCGGTTGGCTGCGAGCGGCGTCGCGCTCGACGGGAGATTCGACCTCGGCGCGGTCTCCGCCGGCAGGACGACCGTCTGCGCCGGAGCGTCGTCGACCCAGCCCGCCAGCTTTGCGACCGCCAGTGAGGCGGAGGCGCCGAGAGCGGCCGCGACGAACGCGACGACGGCGATCAGAGCGGGACGCATCGCGGCCACTGTAGCCGCCCGCCCTGTTTTCACGTGAAAACGTCACCCGAGAACCGAGGCCGGCGTCGGGGGCTCCAACCTGCGGGCCGAGCCGACCGGAAGCGAGAGCGAGATCGCGGTGTGGCCGGGGGCGGAGTCGAGCTCGACGTCACCGCCCATCAGGAGGGCGAGCTCCCGTGCGATCGCGAGCCCGAGCCCGCTTCCCGAGGCGACGTCGCCCTCTGCTCGGTAGAAGCGGTCGAAGACGTGGGCGACGTGCTCCGAGGGGATTCCGGGCCCGTCGTCCTCGATGCTGAGCAGCGCTCGTCCGCCCTCGGACGAGGCCCGGACGACGACGTGCGTCTCCGCCGGGGTGTGCACGAGCGCGTTTCCGACGAGCGCCCGCCCGATCTGGAGGATGCGAACTTCGTCGCCGGCCGCCAAGGGATGTCCGTCGACCACCAGCGCCAGATCGTGGAGACGCTGCTCGGCGACGGCCCGGAACTCCTCCACGAGCACCTGCGCGATTCCCCCGAGATCGACCTGATCCGCCTCGACACGCATCCGGCCCGCATCCATCCGGGAGAGATCGAGCAGATCGGTCGCGAGCTTCGTCAGCCGTGCCACCTGCTCTCCCATGGTGGCGAGGAACTCCTGCCGAGTCGGCTCGTCCAGCTCTTCGTCGGCCATCAGCTCGAGAAAGCCGCCGAGCGAGAAGAGCGGCGTCCGCAACTCGTGCGAGGCGTTCGCGATGAACTCACGCCGGGCACGGTCGAGGTTCTCCAGGCGCCGGCGCATGCGCTCGAACGCCGCCGCGAGCTCGCCAACCTCGTCGTTGCCGCCGTCCACGACCGGCTCGTCGAAGCGGCCGCTCGCGATTCGCTCCGCCGCGCGCTCGAGCCGCCGGATCCTGCGCGCATGGAGCGAGGCGCCGGCATAGCCGAGCAGGAGCGCCACGAGCAGGCCGATCAGACCGGCCGCGAGCAGACGCCGCTCGACGACCTGAACGCTCGAGAGCGGGTCGGCCAGGGAGCTGCTGAGCAAGACGACCGGCCCGTCGGCGGTAACCGGGAGAGCCGCCTCCGCGAACTCGTCCCCGCGCCGACTGATGGTGCCGCGCTGGGGCTTGCCCGTCGTCGCAGCGAGCTCCGCCACCGTGTCGTGCTCGACGTCCTGCGAGGACGCCGGGCGCGAATCGGCGAGGATCTGGAGCGCGGGCGGCTCGCGCTGGAAGAGCCCATAGATGACCACGCGTGCGTTCAGCGCGGCGGAGCCCGTATCGGCGCACTCCTGCCAAGGGAACTCCGTCACTTCGATGCAGTCCGCGATCGTGGCGGCGTTCTGCTCGAGCTCGTCGATCTTGCCGTCGACGAGCCGCGTCTCGAGCGTCGGGACGACGATCAGGTAGGCGACGATGAGCGCGCCCGCGACGACACCGAGGAGAGCGAGCGCGAGCCTGAGCCGGATCCCCCTGATCACGACAGCGTCCTAGCGATCGCGGAAGCGGTAGCCGACACCTCGCACCGTCAGGATCAGCTCGGGCTGCTTCGGATCGTCCTCGATCTTCTCGCGCAGATGCCGGACGTGCACATCGATCGTCCGCGGCTCGCGGTAGTCCGCGCCGCCGCGGAGCCGCTCCAGGAGCTGGCGGCGAGAGAAGACGCGACCCGGAGCCGCCGCGAGCATGCGGAGAAGCTCGAACTCGACGAAGGTGAGCTGAACCTCCGCTCCCCTGACCTCGACCGCCCGCCGCGGGACGTCGATGCGAACCTCGCCCTCCTCGATCACCTCCTCGTCGTCCGAGCGCTCTCCCGGGCGAGGAGCCGAGGCCCGTCGCAGCAGCGCCCGCACCCGGCTCCTGAACTCGCGAATCGAGAACGGCTTCGTGATGTAGTCGTCGGCGCCGAGCTCGAGCCCGAGCACCTTGTCGAGCTCGTCGTCGCGGGCGGTGAGCATGATGATCGGAACGGTGCTGTCCGCGCGCAGGCGCTTGCAGACCTCGAGTCCGTCGAGCCGCGGCAGCATCAGGTCGAGCACCACCAAGTCGATCGACTCCTCTGCGAAGCGCCTCAGCGCCTCCTCGCCGTCCCGGGCGACGACGACGCGAAATCCGTCGCGCTCGAGTGGATAGGCGAGCAGCTTCTGGACGGAGTCCTCGTCGTCGACGAGCAGGATGGTGGAGGCGTCGGCCACGGCTTCCTCATGGTACGGGCCTACACTGGACGGGCAATGTCGCCGCCCCGTCGCAGCGCAGGTCGGCCGGCTCCGCGAGGGAGCGCCGCCCGCCGTTCCCCGGCCGGACGCCGGACGCGCATCGGCTCGGTCGAGCGGCCGATCAACGCCCGCCTCGTCCGCGGCACCTGGTTGCTCGTCGCCTTGCCGCTCCTCCTCGCAGCGTTCACGGTCGGGCGACCTCAGCCGCTCCCGCCGCCGGCGCTACCCGCGGCATTCGACGCGCCGGCCGCTGCCGAGTTGGCGCGCGAGCTGGCGCGCGATTTCCCGGACCGCTCGCCCGGCTCGGCCGGCGCGCTCGGGGCCGCGCAGTGGTTCGCGGATCAGCTTCGGCTCGTCGGGCTGGGAACGACCTCGGACCGATTCACCGCCCGGGTTCCGGGACGCGGCCGAGTCGAACTCAGGAATCTCGTCGCAGTCGTTCCAGGCCCTTCGTCCCGCGCGATCGTCTTCATCGCTCACCGTGACAACACCGGCGAGGATCGCGGCACGAACGACAATGCCTCCGGGACGGCCGCTCTGATCGAGCTCGCGCGCGCCTTTGCCCCGGTTGCCGGACCTTCGGGCGCGCAGGCGACGCCGGCCCACACGCTCGTGTTCGTCTCCACCGACGGCGGCGCGTACGGCGCCCTCGGAGCCGAGCGATTCGCGGCCGCCTCACGCTATCGCGAAGACGCCATCGCCGTCGTCAGCCTGGACGCCATCGCAGGGAGCGGTTTCCCGCGGCTCGTCCTCGCCGGCGATGAGCCCCGCTCTCCCGCGCCGGTGCTGGTCAGGACCGCGGCCGCTCGAATCCTGGACGAATCCGGTGACGAGCCTCGCCGAGCGGGTGCGCTCGCCCAACTCCTCGATCTCGGCTTTCCCTTCACGCTCGGCGAGCAGGGACCGCTAATCGCTCGAGGGATTCCCGCGATCACGTTGACGACGGGCCACGAGCGTCCCGCGGCGCCCTTCGCAGACGAGCCTCTGAACGTCGAGCGCCTCGGGGAGGCCGGCCGCGCCGCCCAGAACCTGCTCGGCTCGCTGGATGCGGGAATCGAGCTTGCGCAGGGCACGACGACCTACGTGTACCTCGGTCGCCGGCTCGTCCGCGGCTGGGCCATCGAGCTGGCGCTCTTTGCCGCCCTGCTCCCGTTCCTGATCGCGACCGTCGATCTGTTCGCACGTTGTCGCCGGCGCCGAATCCCGCTCGGGCCGGCGGCGCGCAGCCTTCGGAGCCGACTTGCGTTCTGGGCCTACGCTGGTTTCCTTCTGTTCGTCGGCGCAAGGCTCGGGCTCTTCCCGGACGCCGAGCCTCGACCGCTTCCGACCCACATCGATGCGGTTCTCGATCCACCGACCGCCGGGCTGGCAGTGCTCGCGGTGCTGCTTCTCGGAGGCTGGCTGATCGGCCGCCAGCGCTTGCTCCCCGAACGACCGGCCCTCCCTGAGGAGACGCTCGCGGGCTACACGACCGCGCTGCTCGCCCTCGCGCTGCTCGCGCTCGTCGTCGTCGCGACGAATCCGTTCGCCCTCGTCGTCCTGCTGCCGGCTCTCTATTCCTGGCTCTGGCTGCCCCAGGCCGCGAGGGCGCCGGCGCGACTCGCGCTCCTCGCCGGCGGTCTTCTAGGACCAGCGCTCCTCGTGCTCTCGTTCGCCCGGCGCTATGCGCTCGGCTTCGACGCCCCGTGGTACCTGCTCTCGCTGGCCGGCGTCGGGTACGTCCCGTGGTTCGCAGTCGCCGTAACCCTCGCGTGGATCGCGATCGCCGCCCAGCTCTCCGCCGTCGCGGTCGGGCGCTACGCGCCGTATCCCGACGCTCGAGCGCGCACGCCTCGCGGCCCGCTGCGCCGGTTGCTCGCACCGCGGCTTCATGCGCAGCGCGGAGCTGCCGATGAACGGGACGTGGTCGAGGCTCGATGAGACGCGCTGTACGCCTCTTGGGAACCTTGCTGATCGTCGCCGGAGTCGGCACGCTCGCCTGGGCGGTCGCCGTCTGGCAGTGGCAGGATCCGGTCACGGCGGTGGTGAACCGCGTCGAGCAGCGCGAGCTCTCCCAGAGTCTCGAGCGCAGCTTCGACCGCGTTCGGCCGAGCGTGCAAGCCGTTGTGGCCTCGCCCGCGAAGCGCCGTCGTGGGCTCGAGCGCGACGCTCGCGCGTGGCGGCGGACGTCGGAGGAGGGGGACGCGATCGCCCAGCTGCGGATTCCGCGCCTCGGGCTCGATGCAGTCGTCGTCAACGGCACCGATTCCGGCACCCTCAAGCGTGGGCCCGGGCGCTATCTCGGGTCGGCGATGCCGGGCCAGGGAGAGCTCGTGTACATCGCCGGGCACCGCACGACCTACGGAGCCCCGTTCTCGCGCATCGACCACCTCCGCAAGGGCGACCGGGTCTTCCTCGAACTTCCCTACGGCACGTTCGAGTACGCCGTCACGGGTCACCGGATCGTCGCGGCGAACGACCTCTCGGTGCTCCGGTCGAAGGGACGCGAGCAGCTCGCGCTCCAGGCCTGCCATCCGCGCTTCTTCGCCTCGCAGCGGTACATCGCCTATGCCGAGCCGGTCGGCGTGACGCCGCCGCAGCGCGAGCAGGCAAGCTAGCCACTACTAGGAGAGGCGGAGAAACGGGATCCGGTCGCCCGCGACGTGCTCTCGGTCGCCGCGGGAGACGAGCACGAGCGTGTCGGCGGCGGCGGATCTGGCGATCATGTGCGACTCCTGCCCCGAGAGCGGCTCGAGCACCACCTCGCCCGCTTCGAGCCTGGAGCGGGCACGGACGAGCTGGTCGCGGGCGGCGCTTGCGCGCAACGGCGCCGAAAGCCGGCCGATGGCGTAAGCCGGCTCCGGGGTGCTGGCGCCCTGGAGGGCTCTGAGCGCAGGCCGAACGAAGAGCTCCGCCGCGACGAGAGCGGAGACGGGGTTGCCGGGGAGGCCGAAGACGAGCGTCCTCCCGCGCACACCGAACGCGACCGGCTTGCCGGGCTTGACCGCGACCCCCCAGAAGATCTCCTCGACGCCCAACTCGGCTGCGATCCGGCGGACGAGATCGTGCGGCCCGACGGAGACGCCGCCCGAGCTGACGAGCACATCGGCCTCGAGGCCGCGCGCGAGCGCGGCCCGATGGGCGTCCGGGTCGTCGGTCACCGCGGCAAGCAGCGTCACCACCGCTCCCGAGCTCCCGAGCGCCGCGGCCAGCATCGGCGCGTTGGATTCGTAGATCTGGCCCGGCTCGAGCGCCGAACCCGGTGGTCGCAACTCGGTGCCGGTGCTGAGGACGGCGACGCGGGGCCGACGGGCACACCGCACCTCGGCGACACCCGCGGCGGCAAGCGCTCCGATCTGAGCCGGACCGAGGACTATCCCGGCAGAGAGCAGGAGCTCGCCAGCGCCGACATCGCTCCCGACCGCACGGATGTTGTCCATCTCGCTAACGGGCGCGCCGACCAGGACCTCCGCTCCGCCGTCCTCGACGCGCTCGATCGGCACGACTCCGTCGGCGCCGCCCGGAACGCTCCCGCCGGTAGCGATCCCCATCGCCTCGCCGGCGGCCAGCACGCGCTTCGCGGGCCGGCCTGCGCGAATCCGGTCGACGACCCGCAGCCGGCCGGGCGTATCGGCGACCCTGACCGCGAAGCCGTCCATGGCCGAGCTGCGAAACGGCGGTAACGAGACGAGCGAGTGGACATCGTCCGCCGGCACGCGGCCTGCAGCCTGCTCGATCGGAACCGCCTCGACCTCGAGCGGCAGCGCGTACCGGAGTACGAGCGTGAGCGCTTCGTCGATCGTGAGCAGCGCCGGCATCGCGCCCTACGCTAGCTGCGCCGCCGGGCTAGGCTCCAGGCCGTGATCTCGGTCGTCGTCCCGGTGCACAACGAGGAGCGCAGCGTGGCGCTCCTGCTCGACGAGCTCGGGTCGGCGCTCGACGGGATCGGGCGGCCGTGGGAGGCGGTCTTCGTCGACGACGGCTCGACGGACGGCACCTTTTCGGCGCTGACGCGGCTGCACGACGCGGCCGACAACGTCCGCATCGTGCGGCTGCGGCGGAACTTCGGCAAGGCGGCCGCGCTCCAGGCCGGCTTCGAGGAGGCCAGGGGCGAGGTCGTCGTCACGATCGACGGCGATCTGCAGGACGATCCTGCCGAGATTCCGCGGCTGCTCGCGAAGCTGGACGAGGGTTTCGACCTCGTCTCCGGCTGGAAGGCGAAGCGGCGCGATCCACTGAGTCGCCGAATCCCCTCGCGGATCTTCAACGCCGTCAGCGGGCGGATGTCCGGCCTTCGGCTCCACGACCTGAACTGCGGCCTCAAGGCCTACCGCGCCGAGGCACTGCACGGCCTGCGGCTCTACGGCGAGCTGCACCGCTTCGTGCCCGTGCTGGCGCACTACCGCGGCTTCCGCGTCGGTGAGGTGCCCGTCAATCACCGGCCGCGTGAGCATGGGCGCTCGCGCTACGGGATGGAACGCTACGTCCGTGGCTTCCTGGATCTGCTGACCGTCACCTTCATGGGTCGCTACCGGCACCGCCCGCTCCACCTCTTCGGCGGCCTCGGACTCGTCCTCTCGCTGCTCGGCGGCGCCGTCCTCGTCTATCTCGCAGCGCTCAAGATCGCCGGCCAGGCGATCGGGCACCGGCCTCTCCTGACGCTTGGCGTCCTGCTCGTCGTCGTCGGGATCCAGCTCCTCTCGCTCGGCCTGCTGAGCGAGTTGATCACGAGTCACCACGAGGAGCAGGCCGCCGGCGACAAGCGCGCCGTCGATCAGCACGTCGACGAGATCCTGCGCTAGGTGCGGGTCCTCTATTTCGGTACGTACGAGCGGGACTATCCGCGGAACGCCCAGGTGATCTCATGCCTGCGCGGCGCCGGCGTCGACGTGATCGAGCGACACGCGGGCGTCTGGGAGCTGCGCCGACACAAGTGGTCGCTGGGCGCCGGCGCGGCGCTCAAGGTCGGCCTTGCCGAGGCGGGACTGGTCTTCCGCGGCAGGCGGGAGCGCTTCGATGCGATGATCGTCGGCTACCCCGGCCACTTCGACATGCCGGCGGCGAGGAGGATTGCCCGCAGCCGGCCGCTCATCTTCAACCCGCTCGTCTCGCTCGCGGAGACACTCGTCGAGGATCGGGGCCGGTTCTCGCGGGGCTCGCTGGCCGCGTCGGTGCTTCATCACGTCGATCGGATCTCACTCCGGCAGGCCGACCTCGTCGTCGCGGACACCGAGCAGAACGGGCGCTTTCTCGCCGAGCTCGGTGAGATTCGACGCGAGCGCGTCGCGGTCTGCTTCGTCGGCGCCGAGGAGCGGCTCTTCCGGCCGGGCTGGCAGATCCGGGAGCGCTTCCACGTCCTCTTCGTCGGCAAGCTGATTCCGCTGCACGGCCTGGAGACGATCCTGGACGCCGCCCGACGCGCGCCCGAGGTGCCGTTCCGGATCGTCGGCAGTGGCCAGCTGGATGCCCTCCTCGACGATCGGCCCGCGAATGTCGAGTGGGTCGAGTGGGTCGAATACGAGGCGCTCCCGGAGGTGCTCCAGCGTGCCGGCTGCGCGCTCGGGGTCTTCGGAACGTCCGAGAAGGCAGCCCGCGTGATCCCTAACAAGGCGTTCCAGGCACTTGCCTGCGGCACCCCACTCGTCACCGCAGACACTCCAGCCGCACGGGAGCTGCTGCGGCACGGCGAGAGCGCCCTCCTCGTTCCTCCTGGCGACGCGGACGCGCTCGCGGCCGCGGTCCGGGCGCTCGCGAGCGACGCCGAGCTAGCCGGACGGATCGGCGCTGGAGGTCTCGCCGCCTACCGGAAGCACGCGAGCGAGGACGTGCTCGGCCTGCGCTGGCGCGGCCTGCTCGAGGCCGAGCTCGAGCGCGCCGCCGGACCCCGGTGAGGCCGAGGCCCGAGCTCGTCCTGTGGGCGGCGGTCGCCGCGTTCGCGGCCGGCTTCGGCTCGCTCTCCGTTCTCCGCCACCTCGCGTTCAACACTGGCCGCTTCGATCTCGGCAACATGGTTCAGGCCGTCTGGGCGACCGCGCACGGCGACGTTCTCTCGGTCACGGATCTCCGCGGCGAGCAGATCTCGCGGCTCGGGGCTCACTTCGACCCGATCCTCGCCGCTTTCGCTCCGCTCTGGTGGCTCTGGCCGGATCCGACAATGCTTCTCGTCGCGCAGGCGCTCGCGATCGCGATCGGCGCCTGGCCGGTCTTCCTCCTCGCCCGCAAACACCTCGGCTCGGGGTGGGCCGGGCTCGGATTCGGGCTCGCCTACCTCCTCTACCCGCCCACGCAGTGGCTCGCGCTGAACGAGTTCCATGCGGTTGCGCTCGCGACCCCGCTCCTGCTCTTCGCCTTCTGGTACCTCGACGAGGACCGGCTCATCGCATTCGCGGTCGTGGCAGGACTCGCCTGCCTGACGAAAGAGCACATCCCGCTCGCGGTCGCCGCGCTCGGGGTCTGGTACGCACTCGCGCGGGGCCGGCGCCGGGCGGGCGCGATCATCGCCGCCTCCGGCGCCGCCGTTGCGACCGTCGCGATCGGAATCGTCGTCCCGCACTTCGCTGCGGCCGGCTCCTCGCCGTTCGAAGGCCGCTACCGCGCGGTCGGCGGCTCGCCAAGCGGGATCGTTGAAACCGCCTTCACGGACCCGCTCCGAATCCTCGAGCAGGCGTTCGGCGGCCACGGGATCCCGTATCTGCTCGAGCTACTGCTCCCGCTCCTCGCCCTGCCGCTCCTCGCGCCGCTCGCCGCGCTCACGGCGCTCCCTGAGCTCGCGGTCAACCTGCTCTCCTCGACCCGGACGCAGACCTCGATCCACTTCCACTACACCGCCGCCGCGATTCCGGGCCTGACCGTCGCCGCGGTCTTCGGGGCCGCCAGGCTGAGTCGCGACGCGGGCCGGCTGCGCTCGCTCGCGCTGGCTGTCGTCGTGGTCGGGATCGGCGCGAACTACGTGCTCGGCGCGATCCCGGTCTGGCGGGCATTTCCCGGCGGCGAATCGCTCGGATCGCGCCAGCACGAGGTGACGGCGCACGACGACGTCGCGGAGCGGGCGCTGCGGCTGATCCCGGACGACGCCGTCGTCAGCGCCACGAACTCGCTCGGCGGGCATCTCTCCGAACGGCGGCGTGTGCTCAGCTTTCCCGTCTTCGACGGGGCGAGTTGGATCGCGGCCGACGAGACCCAGCCCGGCTATGCCGACCGGATCGCGCCGCTCGCGACGAGCGATCGTCTGCGCCGGCTGAGGCTCGATCCCGGTTGGCGGATCGTCTTCGACGAGGACGGGATCGTCGTCTTCAAGCGGCGCTAGCTATAGCTAGAAGCTCAGAGGATGGTCTGCGGGAGGAGATAGGCGCAGAAGCCGAGCGCCACGAGCTGCGCCTTGCGGTCGCCCTCGGCCGCTGCGAGCGGAAGCGCCCAGACGGCGTACCACGGCGCGAGCCAGGGCGTCGTCGCAAGCAGGAGGCAGCCCGCGCGACCCAGCCGAACGCGGCCGCGCAGGGCCTCGCGGGCGAGAAGGACGAGGCCGCCGGTGAGGACAGCCGCGGCCAGAACGAGCGTGACGTTGCGCGGAAGTCCGAGCTGCTCCAGCCGATGCGGGAGCGCGTAGCTCGTCTGGCCCTCCGCGTTCCGGGCGAGCGGCCCGAAGGCTCGCAACCAGTCGAGCCCGTAGCGCCAGCAGGCGAGCGCGGCCACGAGCGCCGCTGTGAGCGCGAAGCCCAGATGCCCGACGCGTCTTCCGGACGACCGAGCCTCGAGCGCGCGAAGCGCGAAGAAGACGAGCGGGATCCACTTGACGAGGATCGCGAGCGCCCAGGCAGCGCCCGCTGCGCCGCGGCGCCGGGATGCGGCGAGCGCGAGCGCGCCGAGCACGAGCGCGAGCATCACCGAGTCGTTGTGCCCGCCCCCAGCGAAGTGGATTGCGAAGAGGGGGTTCCAGCCGACGAGAGCCGCCGCCAAGACCCGATCGCGGGCGAGCAGGGTCGCCAGACCGGTCAGGGCGAGCATTCCCAGCGCGCCGAGGAGCTTGAACGTCCAGGCTGCCACGTCCGGATTCGACCCTACGGACCTCGCGACGAGCTCCGAGCCGAGCGTGAATGCCGGCCCGTAGACAGAGGTCGTCTCGCGCCAGGCGAAACCGGCGTGGTCGTAGGCGGGGTTGCCCGGAAACTCGCTCGGGACGTCCCGATACGGATCGCCCCCACCGGCCGCGATCTCGCCGTACTCCCAGTACGTCCAGGCATCGGTCGAGAGCAGGAGCGGCGCCGCGAGCGGCGCGAGCTGGATCGCGGCGGCAAGCGCCACGACCGCGACGAGCGAGGGCCGGGCACGGCGAAGCACGGCGAGCGCGCCCAGGTAGAGGACGAACGCGCCGGCCAGGCACCCGAGGAAGACCCAGACCCCGTGATCTCTGCCGTCCGCCCGGCCGGCATCCGACGGAACGAGCGGCGGCCCTCCGAGCCAGGCGGCGGCGACGCAGCCGGCGAGGAGGACGAGGGCCGAGCCCGCGAGCAACGCGGGAGCGAGCGCGACGCCGCCGGAGCGCGCCCGGGCCGGCGGAAAGCGCGCGGTCAGGGCTCGAGCGGGGGAGGCGGCGGCGGCTCGGTCGGCGGTGGTGGTGGGGGCGGAGGCGCCTCGGTCGGGGGCGGCGGTGGTGGTGGGGGAGGAGGCGGCGGTGGAGGAGGCGGCGGGGGCGGCGCTGACGTCGTCGCAGGCGCCTGCTCGGGCTCGGGCTCGGGCTCGGGCTCGGGTTCGGGTTCGGGTTCGGGTTGCGGCTCGGGCTCGGACTCCGCCTCCGTGGTAGTCGGCGCGACATAGCCACCCGAGGAGCTCGATGAGCTCGAGTAGCCGAACGAGCGCCCGAACGTGCCGCGCTCGAACGAGGACCACTCCGGATAGTCGGTCGGCTCCGAGAAGGAGAGCGGCTCGAGCTGGCCGATCGCCGAAGACATGAAGAGCCGCCAGATCTGAGCCGGGAAGGTGCCGCCCGAGACGCTGATCCCGTGCACGTTCGTCATCGGCACCTTCCCCTCCGGATAGCCGACCCAGACCGTCGTCTGGAGGCGCGGTGTGTAGCCGGCGAACCACGCATCCGAGTGCTCCTCGGTCGTGCCCG
>JBPCJB010000243.1:0-11203 GCA_051005735.1 Gaiellaceae bacterium
GTCGACCTCGAGAACGCGTTGATGGCGCACCCGTGCATCGCGGAGGCCGCGGTGATCGCGATCCCGCACGAGAAGTGGGACGAGCGGCCGCTGGCCGTCTGCGTCTGCCGCGAAGGCGAGAGCGCCAGCCCCGACGAGCTGCGTGAGTTCCTCGCGCCGAACTTCGCCAAGTTCTGGTTGCCGGACGCGTACGTGTTCGTCGACGAGATCCCGAAGACCGCCGTCGGCAAGTTCCGGAAGACGGCGCTGCGCGAGCAGTTCCCGAAGGCGCCCGTCACTTCGTGAAGATCGAAGGGAAGACGTTCCTCGTCAGCGGTGGCCTTTCCGGGCTCGGGGAGGCCACCGCGGCGCTGCTCGAGCGCGAGGGCGCCCAGGTGGTGATCGCGGATCTGCCGGAGACCGACGTCACCGACGCGGACGCGGTGCGCTCGCTCGTCGACTCGTGCGAGGAGCTCCACGGCGCCGTCAACTGCGCGGGGATCGGCGGCGGCGCGCGGGTGATCGGCTTCCCGCTCGACCGCTTCCGGAAGGTGATCGAGGTGAACCTGATCGGCACCTTCAACGTCCTCTCGCTGGCCGCCGAGAAGATGGCGGAGGGCGAGCCCGACGAGGAGGGCACGCGCGGCGTGATCGTGAACACCGCCTCGAACGCGGCCTTCGACGGGCAGATCGGCCAGGCCGCCTACTCGGCCTCGAAGGCGGGCGTCGCGGGGATGACGCTGCCGGTCGCCCGCGACCTCTCCTCGAAGGGAATCCGCGTCGTCACGATCGCGCCGGGGCCGTCCGACACGCCGATGCTCGGCCCGATGCGCGACGACATCCGCGCGAGCCTCGAGTCGCAGATCCCGTTTCCGAAGCGGCTCGGCCGCGCGGAGGACTTCGCGTCGCTCGTCAAGCACATCATCGAGAACGAGTACCTGAACGGCGAGACGATCCGCCTCGACGGAGCTCTCCGCATGGGCCCTCGCTAACCGACAGAGAAGGAGTCAAATGCCAGAGCTCGTGAAGGTCGAGGAGGACGGCGCGGTTGCGATCGTCACGCTCGACCACCCGCCCGTCAACGCCCTCTCCACCCAGCTCGTGGAGGAGCTCGAGGAGGAGTACGACCGCCTTGACCGCTCCGATGAGATCCGGGCGCTCGTCTTCCGCGGAGCTGGCGAGAAGGCGTTCGTCGCGGGCGCGGACATCTCCGAGTTTCCGGCGATGCGCGCCGCGATCGAGGAGGCCGCCGAGGGCGGCTCGGCGCGCGGGATCCAGAAGCTCGGCGCGCGGATGGACGCAGGCCGCACCCCGGTGATCGCCGCGATCCACGGCTACTGCCTCGGCGGCGGGCTCGAGCTCGCGATGGCGTGCGACGTCAGGATCGCAGCCGAAGACGCCCAGCTCGGCCAGCCGGAGATCAAGCTCGGGCTGATCCCGGGCGCGGGCGGCACCCAGAGGCTGCCGCGCCTCGTCGGTCACGGTCGGGCCCTCCTCCTCAACCTGAGCGGCGACCCGATCTCCGGCGCGCAGGCCTACGAGTGGGGGCTCGTCGAGCGAGCCGTGCCGCTCGCGGAGCTGATGGACGCAGCGCTCGCGCTGGCCCGGACACTCTCCGAGCGCTCGCCGTTTGCGATGGGCATCGTCAAGCAGCTCGCCGCGGAGACGCGCGACATCCCGCTGGCCCAGGGGCTGCGCGCCGAGGCGCAGGCGTTCGTTCGCATCCTCGGGAGCGAGGACGGCGCCGAGGGCGTGACCGCCTTCCTGGAGAAGCGCAAGCCCCAATTTACCGGTCGATGATGGTCACCGGTCGATGATGGTCGCCGCGAGATGAAGGCGGCCGTCCTCCACGAGGTGGGCGGCGCCCTCTCCCTGGAGGACGTGTCCGAACCGGACGTGTCCGAGGGACTGTCCCTCGTCGAGGTGCGTGCGGCGGGAATCAACTTCGCAGATGTCCTGATCCGGCTCGGCCGCTATCCGCAGCCGCCGCCGCTGCCAACGGTGATGGGGAACGAGGTCGCCGGCGATCTCGCCGGCCGCCGCGTGCTCGCCTTCGTGCGCACGACCGGTGGTGGCTATGCAGAGCGAGTCGCGGTCGACGACCAATGGGTGTTCGACCTGCCTCCTCAGGCGAGCTACGCCGAGGGCGCCTCCTTCCTGACGACGTTCCTGACAGCCTGGTTGCCGTTCGTCCGGCAGGCGCGCATCCGGCCCGGCTCGCACGTGCTCGTGACCGCGGCGGCAGGCGGTGTGGGCACAGCCGCGATCCAGCTCGCGCGCCATCTCGGCGCCCGTGTGACCGCGGCGGCGGGCTCGGAGGAAAAGCACGCGCTCGCGCGGGAGCTGGGAGCGGAGGCGACGATCTCCTACGAGGAGATCCGCGAGCTCGACGACGTCGACGTGGCGTTCGATCCGGTGGGCGGACCGGTCTTCGCCGCTTGCCTGAAGGCGCTGCGGCCACTCGGAGTCGCGATCGGGATCGGCTTCGCGGGCGGCGCCTGGGAGCCGGTCGACCCGGCGCGACTCGTCGGCCGAAACGTCGGCGTCCACGGCTTCTACCTGGGGCGGCTCATGGGCTTCCAGCCGCGCCTCGTCCAAGAGCAGGCCCGCGAGCTGATCGCGCTTTGGCGGCGCGGCTCGATCCGGCCGGTCGTCGGCGCCGAGTATCCGCTCGCCGAGGCGCAGGCCGCGCATGAGCTGATCGCAGCGCGCCGCTCGACCGGCAAGGTCGTTCTTGTTCCCTGAGACGGCCGTCGTCACGGGCGCCGCCGGCGGGATCGGCCGCGCGCTCGTCGAGCTGCTCGAGTCCGAGGGAACGGCGGTACGCGGCCTCGACGTGGTCAACGGGTTCGACGTCGCCGCTCGGGCAGCGTGGAACTCGGTCGAGCCGGCCGACCTGGTCTGCCTGAACGCGGGCGTACTGGCAACGGGCGACGGCTCGCTCGAGGACTATCGCCGGATCCTCGGCGTCAACGTCGACGGGGTCGTCTTCGGCGTCCAGGCGCTCGCGCCGAGGATGCGCCAGGGGAGCGCCTTCGTCGTCACCGCGTCGCTCGCCGGCCTGGTCCCGATGGAGTCCGATCCGCTCTACGTGCTCACGAAGCACGCGGTTGTCGGCTATGCGCGCTCGATGGCGCCGGTGCTCGAGCCGCGCGGGATCCGGATCAACCTCGTCTGCCCCGGGATCGTCCGAACGCCGATGACCGAGGATGCGCAGCCGAGCCTCGACGCCGCCGGCTTCCCGCTGCTACAGCCCGAGCAGATCGCGGCAGCGATCCTCGCTGCCGGCCGCAACGAGGAGACCGGTCAGGCGTGGGTCTGCCAGCCCGGCCGCGAGCCACTCGCGTTCCGCTTCCCGAACGTCCCAGGCCCGCGCGTCGAGGGCGCCGAGGGGATGAGGCCGCCGATTTGAGAGCGTCGGGCGCTCGCTGGTTCCGCTGGCGAATGAACGTCTTCCCGGCCTACCGCGGCACCGGGGGCCGGATCACGTACGTCGCGAAAGACTTCCGCGAGGTGCGCGTGAAGCTGCCGCTGAACTGGCGGACGCGCAACCTCGTCGGCACGATCTTCGGCGGCTCGCTCTACGGCGCCGTCGACCCCGCTCTACATGCTGATGCTGGTCCGCAATCTCGGCCCGGAATACATCGTGTGGGACAAGGCCGCGACGATCCGCTTCCGCAAACCCGGCCGGACGACGCTGACGGCGACGTTCCGGCTCGACCAGGCGGAGCTGAACGAGATACGGCGGCTGACCGAGGACGGCGCTCCGATCGACCGCGTCTACCCCGTCGAGCTCGTGGACGCCTCGGGCGAGGTTCACGCGAGCTTCGAGAAGACGCTCTATGTCCGGCGCAAGCCGGCGGCGTAGGATCGGCGGATGAAGCTCGGACTCCAGCTCGGCTACGACGATCCGAAGACCGCCGTCGCGCTCGCGCAGGAGGCCGACCGGCTCGGCTTCCACTCCGCTTGGACGTCCGAGGCGTACGGCACGGACGCTGTCACGGTCGCAAGCTGGATCGCCGCGACGACCGAGCAGATCGGGATCGGCACGGCGATCATGCAGATGCCGGCGCGCACCCCGGCCGCGACCGCGATGACCGTCGCGAGCCTCGACCACCTCTCGGGCGGACGCGTGCTTCTCGGCCTCGGCATGTCCGGACCGCAGGTCGTGGAGGGCTGGCACGGTGTCGCCTGGGGCAAGCCGCTCGGCCGCACGCGTGAGTACGTCGAGATCGTCCGCTCCGCGCTCCGCCGCGAGACGGTCGAGCACCACGGCCCGCACTACGACATCCCCTACGCGGGCGACGGCGCGACCGGGCTCGGCAAGCCGCTGAAGCTGATCGTGACGCCGCTGCGCGGCGACGTTCCGATCTACCTCGCCGTGATCGGCCCGAAGAGTGTCGCGCTCGCCGCCGAGATCGCCGACGGCTGGCTCCCGATCTTCTTCTCGCCACAGCGCTTCAAGGAGGTGCACGGCCCCTCGCTCGAGCACGCGCCGGACGGCTTCGATGTCGCGCCGCTCTGCCCGGTGGTCGTCGGCGACGACGTCCAGATGTGCCGCGACCTGCTGAAGCCGATGCTCGCGCTCTACGTCGGCGGCATGGGCGCGCGCGGGAAGAACTTCTACAACACGCTCACCCAGCGCTACGGCTACGAGGAGGCCGCGGCCCGGGTTCAAGAGCTCTACCTCGACGGGCAGAAGGGCGAGGCGGTCCTGGCCGTCCCGGACGAGCTCGTGGACGAGGTCGCGCTCGTCGGGCCGAAGGAGCGGATCGCCGAGCGGCTGGACGCCTGGCGCGACGCGGGCATCTCGACCATCGTGCTCCAGGTCAAGCAGCCCGAGGCGCTCCAGGTGATGGCGGAGCTCGTGCTGTGAAGGACGCCTTCGCCGCGGCGCTCGGCCGACCGGTCGAGCGGGCGGTGCTGCTGGCGGGAGGCGCCTCGAAGGAGGCGTGGGCGGTCGATGCGGGCGGGCGGGAGCTCCTGATTCGACGCGCCGCAGGCGGCGTCATCCACCAGGCGACGCTCTCGCTCGAGCAGGAGTTCGAGGTCTTGCGCGCCGCGTACGAGGCGGGCGTGAAGGCGCCAGAGCCGATCGCCTACCTCGGCGAGGTCGAGGGCCGCGAGGCGTTCGTGATGGAGCGCGTGCGCGGCGAGACGATCGGCCGGCGGATCGTCAAGAATCCGCCGGCCGGGCTCGACCTCCAGCTCGCCGAGGAGCTCGCGAAGATCCATGCGATCCTGCCCGAGCGGCTGCCCTTCCTCGAGCAGGGCGATGCCGTCGCGCGGTTCTACGACGAGCTCGACTCGGTTGGCGAGCCGCATCCCGCGATCGAGCTCGGCCTGCTCTGGGTGCGTGAGCGGCTGCCGACGCATCGCGAGCCGGTGGTCTCCCACGGCGACTGGCGGATCGGCAACGTCGCCGTGGACGAGAGCGGCCTCGTCGCCGTGCTCGACTGGGAGTTCGCCCATCTCGCCGACCCGGTCGAGGATCTCGCGTGGCCGCTTGTCCGCGCCTGGCGCTTCGGAGCCGACGAGCGGCGGCTCGGCGGGATCGCGAACGCCGAGCGCTACCTCGAGCGCTACGCCGAGCTGACCGGTCGCGAGGTCTCGCCCGAGGAGCTGCTCGTCTGGGAGGTCTTCGGAAACGTCAAGTGGGCGACCGGCTGCCTGACCCAATCGCGGCGCCATCTCAATGGTCAGGAGCGCTCGGTCGAGCTGGCCGTGCTCGGACGCCTCGCCGCGGAGATGGAGTACGAGCTCCTCGACCTCATCGACAAGGCAGCATGACCGCCCCGCAGTTTGATCGACCAACGCCGCAGGAGCTGGCCGAGGCGGTACGCGAGTTCCTCCAGGCCGAGATCCTCCCGATCCTCGACGACCATCGGCTCAAGTTCCGGACGCTCGTCGCGATCAACGGGCTCGGGATCGCAGAGCGCGAGCTCGGGGCTACGACTATCCCACGCGAGGACGACTGGGAGCTGGCCCGCCGGATCCGCGCCGGCGACGTCCCTGAGAACGCGGTCGCGCTCCTGAAAGAGCAGGTCGCCCAGAAGCTCCGGATCTCGAATCCGCGCTACCTCGCCAAGTACGACGAGCAACCGGAGACGTGAGGCGGCGGCTCTACCTGATGCGGCACGCCGAGGTGTCGTACGTCGACGAGCTCGGGCGGCCGATCAGCCCGGAGCAGGTGCCGCTGACCGAGAACGGCCGGGCGCAGGCGGTCGCTGCCCGCGACGCGCTCGCCGGGGTCGCGCTCGATCTCGTCGTCGCGAGCGACCTCCCACGCACGGCCGAGACCGCCGAGCTCGTCGCGCCCGGACACGAGGTCGAGCGCTGGCCCGAGCTCGCCGAGTGGCGCGGCGGCCGTCTCGATGCCATTCCGCCGGAGGAGCTCGAGCGCGCGTTCGTCGGGGCGCTGCGCGTCAAGGACGAGAGCGAGCGCTTCCTCGGCGGCGAGTCGCTCGGCGAGGCGCTCGATCGCGTCCACCCCGCCCTCGAGCGGCTGCTCGAGCGCGATTGGCACACCGCGCTCGCCGTCCTCCACGGCGGCGTCAATCGGATCCTGATCTCCCATGCCCTCTCCGGCGACCGCACCTACTTCGGCACGTTCGAGCAGGCCCCGGCGTGCATCAACGTCCTGGATCTGGGCGAGGACGGCTGGATCGTCCGCACCGTCAACTACATCCCCTACGACCCGCTCCACCCCGCCCGCGAGACGACAATGGAGCACTACTGGTCGCAGTTCCGCGGCTACCTCGACCGCTGAGGCTAGAGGTCGTGCGGGGGTGAGCACGACCCGGATCGAGCCGCTCGCCGCTCCTGGTCTCGGCTCGTAGCGTGTCACCAGCACCTCGTGATCGGCCAGACCGGCGCTGCAAGGGGGAGTGCTTCGCGGTCAGCCTACACCTGCTCATCGGCGGCGCATCAGCAGTGTCTGCTTGCCCTCCTGGACGACCTCGCCGCGCTGGTTGACGAGCTCAACCGAGAAGATCACGATCCCGCGGTCGGGCTTTGAGGTCTCGCGCTTGTCGGCGACCCTGGAGCGAGCGGTGATCGTGTCGCCGAAGACGATCGGCGCTCTGAAGCTCCACTCCAGCCCGAGGAAGGCGATCGTCGTCCCCTCGATGATCCCGAGCCGGCTGATCAGGCCGGTCACGATCGAGAGCCCGAGCACACCGTGCGCGATTCGCTCTCCGAAACGTACTCGGCGCCGGCGCGCTCGGCGGCGCCCCGACGGACGATCGACATCACCCCGCCGAGCTCGCGCCCGCCCATCACCGCGATCCGGTGACTCGGCCACGTGAAGACGAAGCGCGGGTCGTGGGCCTTCCCGGACATCCCGTAGTTGCCAGCGCCGTAGGAGGCGCCGACCATCAGCGTCACGTGGGGCACCGCCGAGTTCGCGACCGCGTTGATCAGCTTGGCACCGTCCTTGATGATCCCGCCGCGTTCGTAGGCGCTCCCGACCATGAAGCCGGTGATGTTCTGGACGAAGAGGAGTGGCGTATCGCGGGCGTTCGCGAACTGGATGAAGTGGGCGCCCTTCCGCGATTCCTCGGAGAAGAGGATCCCGTTGTTCGCGAGCACGCCGACGGGGAAGCCGCAGATCGAGCCCCAGCCCGCCACGAGCGTCGTCCCTTAGAGGGGCTTGGAACTCGTCGAGCCGCGAGCCGTCGAGCACCCGCGCCAGCAGCTCACGCGCCTCCACGAGGCGGCGCAGGTCGGCCGGCCCGCAACCGAGCAGCTCGTCGGGATCGTGCAGCGGCTCGTCGGCGGGGAGGCTCGGCCCCGGCCCGAGCTTGCGCCAGCGGAGGTCGGCGACGATCTGGCGGCCGAGCCGGATCGCATCGTGCTCGTCCGCGGCGAGGTAGTCGGCGAGGCCGGACTCGCGCGCGTGCATGTCGGCGCCGCCGAGGGTCTCCTCGTCGACGTCCTCGTTGATCGCCATCTTCACGAGCGGCGGCCCGCCGAGGAAGACCCTCGCGGCGTTGCGGACGAAGATCGTGTACTCGCTCATCCCCGGCACGTAGGCGCCGCCCGCGGTGGCGTTGCCGAAGACGAGCGCGATGGTCGGGATCCCGGAGGCGGAGAGTCGGGTGAGGTCGTGGAAGATCTTCCCGGCCGAAACGAAGATGTCCGCCTGCTTGGGCAGATCGGCGCCGCCGGACTCGACGAGCGAGACGACCGGCAGGCGGTTGCGCGCGGCGATCTCGAGCGCGCGCAGCTGTTTGGTCACCCCGGTCGGGTTCATCGTCCCGCCCTTGACCGTGGGCTGGTTGGCGACGATCACGCACTCGACGCCGCTCACCGGGCCGATTCCCGTGATCACGCCGACACCGGCCGTCTCGGAGGGGTCGTGGGCGCCGCCGAACGCCGAGAGCTCGAGAAACGGCGCGTCCTCGTCGAGCAGCAGGTCGATCCGGTCGCGAGCGAGGAGCTTGCCGCGCTCCCGGTGCCTCGTCGTCGACCTCGGCCCGCCTGACGCCAGCACGACCTCGGCGAGCTCGCGGACGTGCTCGAGCGCCTCGAGGCCGGCGGCGCGGTTGGCGTCGTAGCCGGGGGAGTTGCGGAGCGTGGAGGCGAGGACGGCCATCAGACGGCTGCTACCTCCGGCTCGGCGATGCAGGCGCGGACGCGGCGCACGATCGGCCCATCGGGATCTGTCAGCCGCGTCAGCTCGGACCGATCGACGAGCAGACCGCCGAGGACGACGTCCACGACCGCCGCGGCGACCTCCTCGACCGAGCTCTCGCCTTCCGGGTCGAACCAGGTCCAGAGCCACTGCACCGAGCCGAACACCAGCAACGTCCGCAGGCGGTCGTCCCCGGGGCGGAAGACGCCGGCCCGCACGCCCGCCTCGAGGAGGCCGATCACGAGCTCGCGGTACTCGGCGCGCAGCCGGCGAGCCTCCCGCATCGACTCGTGGCGGGCGAGGCGGATCACCTCGCGCTGGTTCGCGACCATCGACGCCCGGTCCTCGACGTGGGCGAGCACGACGGCGTAGAAGACGGCGGCGAGCTGCTCGGCCGGCGAGCCCAGCCCGTCGACGAGCGCCCGTGCCTCGGCGAGTCGCCGGCGCATGTACCTCTCCTGCATCGCCGCGAACAACCGGTCCTTCGTCCCGAAGTGATGCACGATCGTGCCCTTCGAGAGCTCGAGCTCCTGGGCGATCCGCGAGAAGCTCGTCCCGTCGTAGCCGAACTCGGCGACGTGCCGGGTGAACGTGTCGAGGATCTCCTGCGACCTGCCGGCCATGGCCATTCTCCTCTAGACCGTACGTACGGTCAGCGAGCTTACACGAGCGTGCGCAGAGTGTCCGCTTCCTGTGGCTGCAGGTAGGCACCGCGGATCACGGTCCACTTCCGCATCCGCTCCTCGTCGAGCCCGGCGGCGGCGAAGGCGGCGAGCCGGCTCTCCAGGTGCTCGACCCGGAGCCGGCATGGGAGCGGATTCCAGAGGAAGGAGGGGATGTCGTACTCGGGCTCGCCGAGCATCGGCTTCGGGTCGATCGCGACGTGGCGTCCGCCGGCATCGAGGATGTTTTGATGGTGAAAGTCGCCGTGGATGAGGGTCGAACGGCCGACGTCGAGCGAGTCGTAGAGCTCGAGCGCGAGCGGGGTCAGTTCGGACGGCGCGGCCGCGAGCCAGCGCGGAACCCAGTCGCCGATCCAGCGAAACGGCTCGGTCGCGGGGCGCCAGAGCCATCGACCGACCTCCACCGCTATCGCCGTCGCCTCGCCCTCCGGTAGCTCAGAAAGGTCCGTTCCGGGCCGGACTCGCTCTAAGAGAAGCACCCGCCGCTCGGGGTCGCGCCGGAGTAGCCGAACGGCGCCGTCTCCGGCCCAGAGGTCGAGCGCCTCCGCCTCCTCATACGACTCGTCGTCCTCGGGCGGCGTCACCTTCAAGACCGCGTCCTCGCCGGCCGAGGCGACGTACGAGTGGCGCGAAAGAGCAAATGGCTCCCCGAGCTCGACGCCGAACTCCGCCGCAACTTCGAGCGCCACCGGAACGAGGGCAGCAGGATCGGTGGTCGCGCTCACCGCTAGCAACGCTTGTGTTGGAACAACACAAGCTTCTCCCGACCCTCGGAACGGTGCGGGTCGGAACCGAGCTTGTGTTGTTGAAACACAAGGTCTTCCGGTTCGTGGCTCAGCGGAGGCGCTCGACGAGCATCGCCATCCCCTGCCCGCCGCCGACGCACATCGTCTCGAGCCCGATCGTACGATCCAGCGCCTCGAGGTCGTTCAGGAGCGTGCACATAATCCGCGCGCCCGTCATCCCGTAGGGGTGGCCGAGCGCGATCGCGCCGCCGTTGGGGTTCAGCTTGTCCGAGAACGGGTCGACGCCGACCTCGCGGCAGACCGGCAGCACCTGCGCCGCGAAGGCTTCGTTCAGCTCCATCACGTCGATGTCGTCGATCGTCATTCCGGCGCGCTCGAGCACCTCGCGAATCGCGTTGATCGGGCCGACGCCCATGATCTCCGGGCCGATCCCGGTGACCGAGCTCGCGATGATCCGCGCCAGCGGCTTCACGCCGAGCTCGGCCGCGCGCTCGTCCGACATCACCACGAGCGCCGCGGCGCCGTCGTTCAGCGGACACGAGTTGCCGGCCGTCACCTTGCCGTCGTCGCGAAAGACCGGCGCGAGCTCCTGCAGCTTCTCGTAGGTCGAGGAGGCGCGCGGGCCGTCGTCAGCATCGACGACCGTCCCATCGGCGCGCGGATACGGCGTCAGCTCCCGCGCGAAGTGGCCGGACGCCTGCGCCGCGACTGCCCGCTCCTGCGACTGCTGCGCGAAGCGATCCATGTCCTCGCGCTAGACGTCGAATAGCTCGGCGACGTTCTCGGCGGTCATTCCCATTGGGATGTAGACGTCCGCGATCGCGCCCTCGCCCATCAGCTTCGGGTGCAGCTCCTCGGCGTCCTTCGGGTAGCCGTTGACCTGCGAGATCGACTCGACACCAGCGGCGACGTAGACGTCGCCCTCCCCCGCCTTGATCGCGTGGAAGGCCATTCGTGCCGTCTGGAGCGACGAGGCGCAGAAGCGGTTGACCGTCGTGCCGGGCACAGAGTGAGGAAGCCCCGCAAGCAAAGCCGCGCGGCGGGCCAGGTTCATCCCCTGCTTCTGCTCGGGGAAGCCACAGCCGACGATCACGTCCACGACCTCCTTCGGCTCGAGCTCCGGCACGTTGGCGACCGCCTCGCGGATCGCGAAGGCGAGC
>JBPCJB010000244.1:0-3967 GCA_051005735.1 Gaiellaceae bacterium
GCGTCTCGTGCACGGCCGCCTCCAGCACCGGCCGCTCGAGGAGCACGTGCACGAGTTGCGCCGTCTGGTCGTCGGAGAGAGGCGACAGCGACAGCGTCTGAGCATGCGGCTTGCCGCCGCCCCAGCCCGGGCGGCGCGCGAGGAGCTCCGGCCGCGCCGTTCCGACAACGAGCAACGGCACGCCGCTCGCCCAGTCGACGAGATGGTCGACGAAGTCGAGCAGGCCGTCGTCGGCAAAATGGAGGTCCTCGAACACCAGCACGAGCGGACGCTGCTCCGCGAGCGCCTCGAAGAAGCGCCGCCACGCTGCGAACGCCTCGCCTCGGCGGTCGGCACCCGCCTCGCCAGTCGTCTCGAGGCCAACCAGCGGTCGCAGGTGGCGCTCGAGCCACTGCGCATCCGCAGGGTCGGAGACGACAGTCGCGATCGTCTCGCGAAGCTTCTCCTCCGTGCGGGCGCCGTCGTCCGTCTCGAGGACGCCTGCCTGTGCCTTCACCATCTCGCCGAGCGCTCAGAAGCTGACGCCCTCGCCGTAAGGGAGCGAGCGGCCTTGACGCCAGCGGATCACCTCCGGCCCCTGCTCGAGACGCTGGAAGACCTCCCAGACGAGCCGGCTCTTGCCGATGCCGGGGACCCCGATGAGCGTGACGAGCTGCGGTTCGTGCTCGCGGCACGCGCGGTTGAGCGCCCCTACGAACGCCTCGAGCTCGTCCTCGCGGTCGACGAGGGGTGTCCGTCCGATCTGGCGGACGTCGACGCCGAAGCGAGCCTTCGGTTCCAGCGCGGGCCAGGCTCGAACGGCGCGGCCTCTCCCTTGGCCGCCATCGGGCGGTGATCGCCGTATGCGATCGCGCGCTCCGTCGTACGGAACGTCGTCTCGTCGACGAGGATGCCGTTCTCGGGCGCCGCCGACTGCAGGCGTGCAGCCGTGTTGACGACGTCTCCCGACGCCATGCCCTCGCCACGATCGGGTCGCGCTCCAAGGGTGACGAGCGCCTCCCCGGTGGTGATGCCGATGCGTACCTGAAGCTCGCCATCCTCCGCCGCCCACTCACGGATCGCATGCGCCGCTCGCACGGCGCGCTCGGGATCGTCCTCGTGCGCGACGGGCGCGCCGAATACGGCCATCACCGCGTCGCCGACGAACTTCTCGACCGTACCACCGTAGTGCTCGAGCTCCGAGCGAACGCGCGTGAAGTACGGCTGGACGAGCCGGCGCACGTCCTCGGGATCCATGCTCTCCGCGCGCGCCGTGAAGCCGACCAGGTCGCAGAAGAGGCACGTGACGACCTTGCGCTCTTCCCGCACGCCCGCCCCCTCGAGCGCGAGCGAGGCTCCGCACTCGGAGCAGAACTTCGCACCTTCTGCGCTCTCCGATCCGCAGGTTGGACAGATCATGCGGTCATCGCGAGCAGCACCTCGCCGCGACGCACGTACCGAGCCGCTCCGACGGATCGGAAGAAGGCCAAAGAGCGGTCGAGCTGTTTCGCCGCGTCGCCGTGCCGGCCCTGTGCGTGGAGCCGCTCGGCTGCTCCTAACCGCGCGCGCGCCTCGAACGGGAGCAGCTCCAGCCCGTGGTACACGTCGGCGGCTCTCGCGTACTCGCCGTCGAGCACCGCGCGGACGGCCGGCGCCCACAGATCCTCGGGGGGCGCGGCCCCCATGTGTGCGCGGAGATCTCCCTCGATCCCGAGGTCGGCCGCGAGGGGGGCGAGCAGAGCCTCCGCCCGTCCTGCCCCCGCCGTAGGTAGACGGTGGCCGGAACGGAGTGAAGTCTGGGCGTGACTCCGGGCCGACTCGATGGCGCCGAGCTCGAACTCGACGAGCGCCGCATGGGCGAGCATCGTGGTGATTGCCTGAGGATCGGCGGCGGCCTGAGCGCGCTCGAGCGCCTGCCGCGCGTGCTCCCGCGCGGCCGCATCTTCGCCGCGTGCCATCTCCACGAGAGCAAGAAGCCCCAGGACGAACGCGTCCTGGTACCAGCCCCCGAGGCGTTCGCTCTCCTCGAGGAACGCCCGTGCAGCTGCGACGCTGGCGTCCCAGTCTCCGGCCAGGTACTCGTACGTCATCTGCGAAGCGCCCGACCAGCGCGCGAGTCGCCACTGACCGTAGCGCTCGCCCGCGACCACTGCCTGGCCGCGGAGCTCGCTGCTTCTGCGGATCTGGCCGAGCGCAAGGAGGATGTGGCCGAGGTTGTGGTAGCCGCGCGCGAGCTCGGGAGAGTCGATCTCGCGGCTGATCTCGACGCTCTGCTCGAGGTCGGCGAGGCCTTCCATGTCCCCCGCCTGAAAGCGCGAACTGCCGATAGTGGACAGCACGTGCGCGCGGGTCTCATCAAGGTCGAGGAGTTCGGCGAGCTCGAGAGCCTCGCGGCCGACGGTGTCTGCAGCCTCGTGTTCCCCCGCGAGCCAGAGGTGGCGCGCAAGGCGCGCGAGGACCCACGCTTTCGTGCTCGACCTGTCCTCGTGGGCTATCAGCTCGCGCGCCTCGTCGACGTGCTCGCCCGCCCGGTCGCGCCGGCCTCGATACCACCAGAGGTCTGCGAGCAGCGTCGATGCCTCGGCGGCGCGGGCACGGGCACCGGCGGCGATCAGCGCGTCTCGCGCCTGCCCGAGCGCATCGTCCGCTCGCTCGTCGCCGGCTCCCGCGAGGGCGCGCCCAAGCCTGAAGAGGAGCTCGGGATTCTCGACGTCATCCACGGGCCAATACTCGCGGGCGGCATCGTAGAACCGGGCCGCGGCCGCATCTGCCTGCAGTGCGAGCGCCCGGTCGCCGGCATCCCTCAGCGCCTTCATCGCCGGCCCGGAGAACCCGGATGTATCGCCGCCCGTAGCCATGGCTAGCTCCAGTGCCGAGAGGTAGTGATGGGCGAGGAGTTCAGCGTGGTCCTCGGGGCGCCCGAGCGACGCGAGCCACCTTGCGACTCGGAGGTGCTTGTCGCCCCGCTCCGCCTTCGGTATCTGCTCGTACGCCACGTCTCGCACCAGGGCATGGCGAAACGCGTACTCGACCTCGCCTGCCACTGCGCTCCGCCGCTCTCTGCTCACGAACTCCTTTCGCTCGAGCGAATGCAGACGCTCCTCGAGCCTCCACCGCTCGCCGGCGAGGGAGCCGAGCCAGAACACCCTGCCGATGACCGCTGCCTCCTGCAGTAGCTGCTTCTCCTCGCGCTCGAGGGTGTCGAGACGCGCGGCGATGATTCCCTGAACGGTCTCGGGCAGGACGACGTCCGCCGGCCGCGCGGTCAGCATCCGCGAGAACTCCTCCGCATAAAGTGGGTTGCCTCCTGCATGCTCGAGGAGCCGTGCATGTACGTCGGCGTCGATGGCTGAGCGGCCGAGCAGGGCATGGACGAGGGCTGACGTCTCCGCCTCGGAGAGCGGCGAGAGCAGGATCGTCGACGAGTTGACCCCGCCACCTCCCCATTCCGGCCGGCGTGACAGCAGTTCCGGCCGGGCCGTGCAGAGAGCCAGAATCGGCACACCGCTCGCCCACTCGACAAGATAGTCGACGAAGTCGAGCAAGGCATCGTCCGCCCAGTGCAGATCCTCGAAGACGAGCACGAGGGGCCGCTCTTCGGCGAGCGCCTCGAGAAACCGACGCCAGGCGGCGAACGCCTCGCCGCGCCGGTCTCCGGCCGACGGCTCCTCGGCGTCGAGCCCGGCCAGGGGTCGCAGATGTCGTTCGACCCAGCTCGCATCGGCAGGCTCGGTGATGTACCTCTCCACCGCCTCTCGCAGCCTCGTGCCTGCCTGCTCTGCGCTGTCCGACTCGAGGATCCCCGCCTGGGCCTTGACCATCTCCGAAAGCGCCCAGAAGGTGACGCCGTCGCCATAGGGGAGCGAGCCACCACGACGCCAGAAGACGATGCCGAAGTCACCGCGCTCGATCGTCTGGAAGAGCTCGAAAACGAGCCGGCTCTTGCCGATTCCAGGCACGCCGACGAGCGTGACGAGCTGCGGCCGGC
>JBPCJB010000245.1:0-11927 GCA_051005735.1 Gaiellaceae bacterium
CGACCTCGAGCTTGATCTCCTCGGCCGTCTGCTGGCCGACGAGCAGCTTGTACTCCTTCTTGATGTGGGTGACGATCGCGTCGTCCATCTCGTCGCCGCCGACCCGCAGGCTCTGCGAGACGACGATTCCGCCGAGCGAGATCACGGCTACCTCGGTCGTGCCGCCGCCGATGTCGACGATCATGTTCCCCGTCGGCTCGGCGACCGGGAGCCCGGCGCCGATCGCGGCGGCCATCGGCTCCTCGATCAGGTACGCCTTGCGTGCGCCGGCCGAGAGCGTTGCCTCCTCGACGGCGCGCTTCTCGACCCCGGTCACCCCGGAGGGGACGCAGACGACGACGCGCGGATGCGAGAAGCGGCCCTGGTGCACCTTCTGGATGAAGTGGCGGAGCATCTGCTCGGTGACGTCGAAGTCGGCAATCACACCGTCCTTGAGCGGGCGGATCGCGGAGATCGTCCCGGGCGTACGGCCGAGCATCCGTTTCGCCTCGACCCCGACGGCGTGCACCTCGCCGTTCCGCTGATCGATCGCGACGACCGACGGCTCCGAGAGGACGATCCCGCGCCCCCGCACGTAGACGAGCGTGTTGGCGGTGCCGAGATCCACCGCCATATCGCGGCCGCCGAAGCCGCTCATCGATCGAAAGAAGCTCATGACTAGCCAGCGAGTCTAGCTACGTGCCGTTCGACGTCTGGAACACTGAGCGGGTGGAGGCCTCGAAGGCGGTGCTGATCACGGGCTGCTCGACCGGGATTGGGCGCGCGACCGCGGAGCGGCTGGCACGCTCCGGCTGGACGGTCTACGCGACTGCGCGGAGCACGGATTCGATCGCGGATCTGGGCCGGGCCGGCTGCCGCCTGCTCGCGCTGGATGTCACCGATGAGGAGTCGATGCGCGCGGCGGTCGCTCGCGTGGAGGAGGCGGAGGGCGCCGTCGGCGTGCTCGTGAACAACGCGGGCTACAGCCTGAGCGGCGCGATCGAGACCGTCCCGCTCGACGAGGTGCGCCGCCAGTTCGAGACGAATGTGTTCGGGCTCGTGCGCCTCTGCCAGCTCGTCCTGCCGGCGATGCGGCGACAGGGCTTTGGCCGGATCGTGAACCTGAGCTCGATGGGCGGCCGGTTCACGTTTCCGGGCGGCGGCTTCTACCACGCATCGAAGCACGCGGTCGAGGCGCTCTCGGACGCGCTCCGTTTCGAGGTGCAGGGCTTCGGCATCGACGTCGTCGTGATCGAGCCGGGCTTGATCCGGACGGGCTTCGCAGACGCCGCGGTCGGCACGATCGCGGATCGCTCGGAGGATCCAGCCGGTCCCTACGACGGCTTCAACCAGGCAGTCGCGGCGGCCACGGCCGGCTCCTACCGGAGCGGAATCGGGCGGACGCTCGGCGGCGGGCCGGAGACGGTCGCGCGCGCAATCGATCGCGCGATCTCGGCTCGCCGGCCGCACACGCGCTACCGCGTCACCGGCTCCGCTCGGCTCTTCCTGACGCTGCGGCGAGTGCTCCCAGACCGGCTCTGGGACGCGATGGTCTCGCGAACCTTTCCTCAGCCGAAGCCGTAGAGACCCGGGAAGCGCTCGGCGAGGAGGCGGACGAGCAACGCGGCCGGGAGCCCGACGACGTTCAGGTAGTCGCCCTCGATTCGCTCGACAAGTGCGGCGCCACGACCTTGGATCGCGTAGGCGCCGGCGCGGCCTTCCCACTCGCCGCAGGCGAGATATGCGCCAAGGTCGCGTGCGGTGAGCTGCCTGAACGTCACGTGCGTCGAGTCGTGCTCGACGAGCTCCCAGCCGGGGGTCAGGAGACAGAGACCGGAGACGACGACGTGGGTCTCGCCGGCGAGCGCCTCGAGCATCTGCTCCGCGTCGGTCGCGTCGGTCGGCTTGCCGAAGCTCGCGCCGCCGAGCGAGACGGCGGTGTCGACGGCCAGCACCGGCCGCTCGCCGGCCTGCGCGGCGACAGAGCGCGCCTTGCCGAGCGCGTGCTCTCGGACGAGCTTCACCGCGTCGGCATCCGGACGGTCGTGCTCGACGTAGTCCGGCGCGACGATCTCGTAGGGAAGCCCGAGCTGGTCGAGGATCGCGCGGCGCTGCGGACTGGTGGAGGCGAGCAAGAGCGGCGGCGTGGGGCTGGAACTCATCGCGAAAGTCTACTCCGGCCACATATCTGTGGCTAGACTGCCTTATGGTCAGCGGCGATCTCCTGCGCGAGGCCCGCTTGCGCGCCGGGCTCTCGCAGGCCGAGCTGGCGCGGCGCGCCGGCAAGGCGCGCTCGGCGATCGGCCGCTGGGAGCGGGGCGAGGTGCTCCCGAGCTTCGAGACGCTGCGCGAGCTCGTCCGCGCCTGCGGGCTCGACATCGGCTACGGCCTCTACAAGTACGACGACCACGATGCGCTGCTCGTCAGGGACTCGCTTCGCTCGTCTCCCATCCAGAGACTCAGATCGGGGGTTCGAGCGGCCAATATGCTCCATCGAGCAGCCGTCAGAGCGGCAGCAGCGGATGACGGACGAGCAGTCTGACTTCGAGCCGTGGCCCATCCTCGCCGCGCTCGAACTGCATGGCGTCGAGTACGTCGTGATCGGCGGGATCGCCGCGGTCATACGAGGCGTCCCGTTCGTCACGAGAGACCTCGATGTGTCCCCGCGACGGGACCGTGACAACCTGGATCGGCTCGCTGCTGCGCTCCTCGAGCTCGAAGCAACACCAAAGATTGTCGGCCGACCGAATGGTCTCGACGTTCCGCTTGAGGGTGCGATGATCGCGGGCTTCGCCAACCTGTCGCTCGACACCCCCCACGGGCAGCTCGATCTGGTGCTCCTGCCCGATGGAACACGCGGCTACGACGACCTCGTTCGTTCGGCGACCCGGATCGAAGTGGACGCAAGCCTGAGCGTGCTGGTGGCGGCGCTCGCCGATGTCATTCGCTCGAAGGCCGCCGCCGGGCGTCCCAAGGATCAAGCCCAGCTGCCGATCCTGCGCGAGACGCTGGAGCAGAGCCGGCGCGAGCCCTAGTTAGCTCAGGCCTTTCCGGACCTTCCAGATCTGCTCCA
Source organism: Gaiellaceae bacterium (assembly GCA_051005735.1). Lineage (GTDB taxonomy): Bacteria > Actinomycetota > Thermoleophilia > Gaiellales > Gaiellaceae > Gaiellasilicea. Next base: position 3,053 of record JBPCJB010000245.1, read on the forward strand.
TCGGCCAGCGCCGCGCCCACGCCCTCTGGGCTTCCGAGCGATAGGTCGAGGGCGCGCCTTCGGGAGGCCGCACCTCGATCAGGTCCTCGACGACGAGCCCGTTCGCGGCGAAGAGCCGGATCCACTCGCCGTAGGGGAGCATGAACTCGACCGCGCCCTCCGGATCGTCCCAGCGGTGCATCCCGAAATAGTCGGCGCGAAGCGCCTCCGCCTCCTCGTCGGTCGTCTCGTCGTAGGTCGCCCACGCCCAGGGCGTGCCTCCGCTCCAGGCGAGGAGGCCTCCCGAACGCAGGATGCGCGCGACCTCGGGCACGGTCAGGAACGGGTCGGCGAAGGTCATCGCGCCCCAGTCGCACATGACGACGTCGAAGCTGCCGCTCTCGAAGGGCGTCCTCTCGGCCGTGCCGTGGACGAGCGGGAACTCGACGCCGGCCTCCTCGTTCGCCTTCCGCGCCCACTCGAGCCGCTTCTCCGAGTTGTCGATCCCGACGGGCCGAGCCCCGGCGGCGAGGAGCGCCCGCGACCACTCGGCGGCGCCGCAGCCGAGCTCGAGCACGTCCTTGTCCGCCACCTCTCCAAGCACCCGCAGCTCGCTCTCCGGGATCTGCCACAGCCCCCAGGCCATCCCTTCCGCGATGAACTCCGCGTTGCGCTCGTGGTACTCGTCGCTCTGCCGATCCCAGTACTCGCGGTTCCGCGCCGCTTGGTCGGTCAGCTCCTCAGACAAGACCGTCAGGAAAGAACAGGCCGAGCTCTCGCTTCGCGCTCGCCTTCGAGTCCGAGCCGTGGACGATGTTCTCGGAGAGCTCGAGCGCGAAGTCGCCGCGAATCGTCCCGGGCGCAGAGTCGAGCGGGTTCGTCGCGCCCATCATCGTCCGAACCGTCGCGATCGCGGACTCGCCGCGGACGGCGAGCGCAAGCACCGGGCCTGAGGTGATGAACGAGACGAGGTCGCCGAAGAACGGCTTGCCCTTGTGCTCGGCGTAGTGCTGCTGCGCGAGTCCACGCGGGATCTTCAGGAGCCGGGCGCCGCGCAGCTCGAAGCCGCGGCGCTCGAGGCGCGCGACGATCTCTCCGGCCAGTGCCCGCCGGATCCCGTCCGGCTTCACGAGCACGAGTGTGGTCTCGACCGCCATAGAGCGCGGCAGTCTACTCAGGTCCGGCGGCCCGCCTGCGAGGGGCGGTCCAGGAGTCGGCGAGCGTGTCGTCGACTCCGGGCAGCCCCGTGCTCGCGACCGGGGTCGCGCAGTACGGGCAGATCTGCCAGAGCGCCTCGAGCGGGCTCGCGCACTTGACGCAGGCCTGCTTCAGCTTCGAGGTGCAGACCGGACAGACGAGGAACGACGCCTCGACCTCTGCCCGGCAGACCGGGCAGTGGAGCTCCTGCCGGGAGAGCCGGTCCTCCATGGCCTGGATCTCGAGCTCGCGCTCGCGGACGTCCTCGAGGTACTCCGGCGGGCGCAGGAACATGTAGATGATCGCGCCGATGAAGGGGGCGGCGAGCGCGAGCAGGACGGCCATCCCGACGAGCAACCCGTCGTCCACCCGCCGGCGCGCGTCCTTGAAGACCCAGTACGCCGTCGCGAGCCAGAACACGACGACGAAGAAGATCGTCATGTTGCGCAGGATCATCCACGCCCCCGAGTCGAAGAAGTCGTTGACTCCGCCGAAGAGATTGTCGTTCGTCGTTGTGGTCTTGGCGATGATCACAGCAGGAGCTTGCCCACGATATAGCCAACCGCGAACGCCGAGCCCACGATCAATGCGAGCGCTGTGGTCGCGAGGGTGATGACGGCGATCCGCTCCCGAGCCTTCGTCATCTCAGCCGCCGTTCCTGGCCGGCTCGGACGAAGCCAGATCGGCGAGCAGATAAAGGGAGCCCGTGACGAGCACCGGGCCGAGCTCGCGCGCGCGGGCGAGAGCGGCGGCCGACTCGGGGATGGTCTCTACGTGCGCGAAGTGCAGTGACGCCCGGCTCGCGAGCTCGTCGGCGGGGAGCGTTCGCGCGTTCGAGGACTCCGTCGCGACGAGCCGCTGGGAGATCGTGGCGAGCTCCGCGAGCATCGAGTCGACATCCTTGTCGGCCAGCACGGAGACGCAGAGGACATAGTCCGCAGGAGGCAGCCTGCGGACCAGCCAGGCCGCGCCCTCGGCATTGTGGGCGCCGTCCCAGAGCTCGCTCTCGCCGCGGCGCTCGAGTCGGCCGGGAAGCGCGACCTCCACCTCGCGCTCGAGCGGCCGGCCGACGAACGCGCTTGCCGCCTCGCGGGCGCCGCCGACGACGACGTTCGGCCCGGCCAGCGCGGCGAACTCCTCGTCGGGCAGCACGGCAACTGTGCCCTCCTGGACGACGGCGAGCTTCTCGGCCGCGATCTGCTCACGTGTCTCGCCGAGGACGTCGGTGTGCTCGAGGCCGACGTTCGTGAGCAGGACGACGTGACTGCGGAGCACATTTGTAGCGTCGAGCCGCCCGCCGAGACCCGCTTCGACGACGGCGACGTCGATTCCGCGTTCCGCGAACTCGGTGAAGGCGGCTGCGCACATCGTCTCGAACTGCGTCGCGCCCTGCTGCTCGGAGGCCGGGCGGACGCGCGCGATCGCCGCCTCGATATCGGCCTCGGCGCCGTCGACCGTAATCCGCTCGGCCCATGTGCGCACATGTGGCGAGACGGTCGCGCCGACCGAGAGACCCTCCGCGAGGAGCAGCGCCTCGATCGTCCGCGTCGCCGTCGATTTCCCGTTCGTGCCGACGACGTGGATCGCCGGATAGGCGAGCTGTGGGTCGCCGAGGCTCGCGAGGAGCGCGCGCATCCTGCCGAGGCCGAAGCCGTCCGTCGGCCAAGGGCTCAGCGACGCGAGCCATTCGACGTGAGTCCCGGCGCCGCTCATCCGGCAAAAACGCGGCTCTCGGCGTCCTCGATCACCTCGGCTGCGGTGGGCGGTGAGAGCAGAAGCTCTACCATCCGATCGGTCGACGGGTCGCCCGAGGCGCAGTAGCGCCTGACGGCCGTGTCGAGGTCGTACTCGGTGCGCCGAAACTCGACGCTCGGCCCGAGCAACGCCCAGTACGCGCCGCGCTCGTCCTCGTAGGGCATGCCGACGCTGCCCGGGTTGAGCAGCCGCTTGCCGAGAGCGGTGCGCTGGTACTTGAGGTGCGTGTGTGCCGTGACTACGAGCTCGGCATCGACGCCTGCGAGCGCCTCGTGCAGCCGTTCCACGGGCGTCTCCACCGTGACGCACTCCTCGTCGCTCCGCGGTGAGCCGTGGCAGAAGAGCGTGCGCCCGATCCCGTCGATCTCGATGAAGACCTGCTGCGGGAACGTCGCGAGCAGCTCGTGCCCCTCCGGCCCGTGCCTTTCGACCATCCACGCCTCGCGTGGGGTCGGCTCGGCGGACGAGCCGACCGCGAGCTCGACGAGCTTCCGGTCGGCGTTGCCGCGAACGCAGTGGAGGCGGCTCGCCCAGGGTTCGAGGAGCGCGAGCGTCTCGCGCGGCTCGGGTCCCCAGGTCAGGTCGCCGCAGTGGACGACGAGATCCGGGTTCTCGCGTTCCAGCTCAGCAAGGACGGCGGCGAGAGCGGTGGCGTTGCCGTGGACGTCGGCGAGCACCGCAACCCGCCGCGGCCGGAGGCCGGAGGGGCTAGCGAACGTCATCGAGAGCGGCCAGCTCACGCTGGTTGCGGGCGAGCTTCTCGCGCTCCGCCTCGACCACGTCGGGCTTCGCGTTCGCGACGAAGTTCTCGTTCGCGAGCATCCGCTCGCCACGCTCGATCTCTCTGCGCAGGCGAGTGAGCTCGGCCTCGGCGTTCCCGTTCGCCTTCGCGCGCTCCGGGCGGACGACGGCTGTGAAGATGCGCAGCTCGTCGCCTTCGAGCTCGACCGCGACCCCGCTGCGCCGGAAGATCGCGGCGGCCTCCTGGATGCGGTCGAGGGCGAGCAGGTCGGCGGCATGCTCGCCCTCGGGTTCCGGCCATTCGGCCACGATCAGCCGTGTCTCGTGGAACTGCGACCAGATCTCCTCGGTCACGTGCGGCATGACGGGATGGAGCAGCTTCAGCAGGCGCTCGAGAGCTGCGAGCGCCGTCGCCCGCACCTCAGTCTCCCCGAGCCGCGGCTTGATCGCCTCCGCGTACCAGTCGCAGAAATCGTCGAAGGTGAGGCGGTAGAGGGATTGCACCGACGGCGAGAAGTCGAACCGCGCCCACGCAGCCTCGACCTCCGCCTGGACGGCGTCGATCCGCGCGACGAGCCAGCGCTCCTCGAGGCTCTGCGGCCGGGACTCCGGCTCGACGCGCTCCGAGAGGAGGAGCCGCGAGACGTTCCAGAGCTTGTTCGCGAGCTTGCGCCCCTCCTCGATCGCCCCCTCGGCGAAGCGGACGTCCTGGGTCGACGACATTTTCAGGAGCCCATAGCGCGTCGCATCGGCGCCGTGCTTCTCGATCACGTCCAGCGGATCGACCCCGGTCCCGAGGCTCTTCGACATCCGCCGGCCGTCGGCCGCGAGAATCGTCGAGTGGATGATCACGTCGGTGAAGGGAGGCTCGCCCATCAGCTCGAGCCCCGTCCAGATCATCCGGTTCTCCCAGAGACGGATGATCTCGCGCGCGGTCGAGTTGACGTTGCCGGGGTAGTAGCGCGCGAGCTCGACAGTCTGCTCCGGCCAGCCGAGGGTCGCGTAGGGCCAGAGCGCGGACGAGAACCAGGTGTCGAGCACGTCCGGGTCGCGCTCGAGCTCGGCGCTCCCGCACTCGGCGCAGCCGTCGGGTGGCGGCCAGGCGCAGGTGACGTGTCCGTCCGGGCAGTACCAGAGCGGCTGCTGATGTCCCCACCAGAGCTGGCGCGAGATGTTCCAGTCCGGGATCGACTCGAACGAGCGGATCGCGAATTGATGCTGGCTCTCGGGGTGGTAGCGCACGCGCCGCTCGCGCAGCGCCTCGAGCGCGGGCCGAGCGGGTTCTTCCATCGCGCACCACCACTGGAGCGAGATCAGGGGCTCGATCCGCGTGTGGCAGCGCTCGCAGGTGCCGACGGAGTGCCGGTAGCTCTGGCGCTTCTCGAGCTGGTCGTGCTTCTTCAGCCAGGCGAGAACGCGCTCGTCTGCCTCTTCCTGGGTCAGACCGGCGAGCTCGCCTGCTTCCTCGTTCATTCGCCCGTCCGGCCCGATCACAGTCAGCACGGGGAGCCCGTGGTCGGCGCCGATCGCGAAGTCTGTCGCGTCGTGGCCGGGCGTGACCTTCAGTGCCCCCGACCCGAAGCCGAGCTCGACGCGCTCGTCCGCGATCACGGGCACGCGCTTTTCCACGAACGGCACGATCACCTCCTTGCCGATCGCGTCGCGATACCGCTCGTCGTCGGGGTTCACCGCCACGGCGACATCGGCGAGGATCGTCGCCGGTCGGACGGTCGCGATCGTCAGGCTGCCCCGCCCGTCCGCGAGGGGGCCGTCGGCGAACAGGTAGCGCGCGTAGGTCAGCGCGTCGTCTACCTCCACGTGCTCGACCTCGAGGTCGGAGATCGCGGTCTCGTGGAACGGGCACCAGTTCACGAGCCGGTTCGCCCGATAGAGCCAACCGCGCTCCCAGAGATGGACGAAGAAGCGCATCACGGCCTCGATGTAGGCGTCGTCCATGGTGAATCGCTCGCGGCCGTAGTCCAGCGAGGCGCCGAGCCGGCGGAACTGGCCCATGATCGTCCTGCCGGTCGCGTCGAGGTGCTCCCAGACGCGCTCGACGAACGCCTCGCGGCCGAGCTCCTTCCGCGAGGTTCCCTCCTGCACGAGCTGCTTCTCGACCACGTTCTGCGTCGCGATCCCCGCGTGGTCGTAGCCGGGTTGCCAGAGCGTGTCGAACCCGCGCAGGCGGTGCCAGCGGATCAGAAGGTCCTGAATCGACCCGTTCAGCGCGTGACCCATGTGCAGCGCGCCCGTGACGTTCGGGGGCGGCACGCAGATCACGAAGGTCTCGTCGTGCCGCGCGCCGGCCCCGGCCGCGTAGAGGCCCTCCTCCTCCCAGGTGCGCTGCCAGCGCTCCTCGACGCCCTGCGGCTTGTAGAGCGGCTCCATGCCGCCATCGTAGGGCGGCCGATCGGATCGGGGGTCAGGCAGCGACTATGTTCAGAATGTAGACGGGGCTCAGCGTAGGATCAAGCAGGTCGTCGTCCCGTGGGCAATCAGCTTGCCGGCCGGATCGACGACCCTTCCCTCGGCCGTGGCGACCCGCGAGCCCAGGTGGATGACCGTGCCCTCGCAGCGGACGAGACCGGTATCGACCGTCATCGGCCGGACGAAGTTCGTCTTCACTTCGAGCGTCGTGTAGCGGACGCCTGCCCCTAGCGACGAGTGGACCGCGCACCCCATCGCAGAGTCGAGCAGCGTCATCGCGACGCCGCCGTGCACGGTGCCGATCGGGTTGTAGTGCTGCGGGCCGGGCTCGAACTCGAAGACGGCGTGACCCAGCTCGATCTCCGCGCCGCGGAAGCCCATCAGCTCCGCGATCGGCGGCGGCGGCAGCTCGCCGGCGAAGATCGCTCGGATCGTGTCGAGGCCCGAGAGCTCCACCGCCTGGGACATTACGCGGCGAGCCGCTTCTCGCGGTGCGCAGCGAGGATCATCGAGGTCGAGCTCGAGGTCGCGTAGAGCGTGCCGGTCGCGCCGAGGAGCTTCGCCTCCGCGGTTGCGATTCGGCTGCCCTGGTGGATGACGCGGCCCTCTGCGCGCAGCGGACCCGTGGCGAGGGTGACGGGGCGGACGAAGCTCGTCTTCAGCTCGACGGTCGCGTATGTCACCCCGGCCTCGAGCTCGGAGTGGACCGCGCAGCTCATCGCGGTGTCGAGGATCGTCGTCACGATCCCGCCGTGCACGGCGCCGAGCGCGTTGTAGTGCTCCTCGCGCGGCTCGTAGGCGAAGACGACGAAACCGGGGGAGACGAACGCCGGCTCGAAGCCGACGAGGTCGGCGACGGGCGGCGGCGGGAGCTGACGCCCTGCAATCCGGTGTAGGAGCTCGAGGCCGGTCAGCTCGTGCGCGGCGAGGCGCAGCTCGGCGGGGTCCTGCCAGGTGACGACGCGGTAGCGATCGGTTGCCGCGAGATCCATCGCGCGCTCCTCTCGGGTTGGTTGCAGCATGCAACCGACTCTACAAGAGTTGGTTTTGTTTTGCAACTCGTCTATGCTCCGGTAATGGTCTGGAAAACGTTCGGCCGCGAGAACTGCTCGCTAGAGGCGACGGCATCGGTCATCGGCGATCGGCAGACGCTGCTCGTTCTGCGGGAGAGCTTCCTCCGCGTCCGACGCTTCGGCGAGCTCCAGCGGAACACGGGCCTCGCGCGGAACATCCTCGCGGATCGCCTGCAAGCCCTCGTCGGCAACGGGATTCTCGAGCGTCGCGAGTACCAGGAGCGGCCGCAACGCTTCGAGTATCGGCTGACTCAGAAGGGGCTCGACCTCTACCCCATCCTGCTCGGGTTGATGGAGTGGGGCGCCAAGTACGAGACGGGCAAGGAAGGGACGCTCGTCACGCTCCGCCACACGGCATGCGGCCACGTCGGCTCGCCCCACCTCGCTTGCCCCGGTTGCGGTGAGCCGGTGACCGCGCGGGAGATGGAGGCTCTCCCCGGAACGGGCGCCGTGCTGAACACGGCGTAGTCGCAGTAGCCGATCCGTTGCGCTCTCGTGACGGAATTGGCACAAAGCGCCACGGGCTGGAGGTGTACACCTCCACCTACATCCCGATGAGCAGGCGCACGCAAATCATCCTGACCGACCGGCAGCACGCGTTCCTCGTCAGCGAGGCGGTTCGCACCGGCCTCTCGATGGGCGAGTTCGTCAGGCGAGCAGTCGACGGAACGTATCGACCGTTCGAGCGGCACAAGCTCTCGGGCTTCGAAGTCAACCTCGGACTCTGGAAGCGTCCTGACGCCGCCGTAGCCGGCAGGCGCCCGCCCGGAAGGCTGTAGACGCTAAGAACTCCTTGCAGAATGAAGCCTTGAGCCATCGGGCCGCGCTGGGCAGCACGATCGCGGCGTCCTCAGTCGCCTCGATAGCGCTGCTATCGCTCCCTGCGTCCTTGCGCTCGCACCGCCCAGCGCACCCCGCCGGCGAAGCGTCATTCAGCAAGGAGTTCTAAGCGGATTCTTCGGCGAGCTCGCCGAGGTCGTCGACGATCCCGTCGGCGCTCGTCACGAGCGTGGGCTTGAGGCCCTTCGAGATCGTCTCCTTCGTGATCACGCACTTGGAGACGTCCTTGCGGCTCGGCAGCTCGAACATCACGTCGAGGAGGGCGTTCTCGATGATCGAGCGGAGGCCGCGGGCGCCGGTCTCGCGCGCGAGCGCCTTATCCGCGATCTCCCAGAGCGCATCGTCGCGGAATTCGAGCTCGATCGAGTCGTAGCCGAAGAAGCGCTGGTACTGGCGCGTGAGTGCGTTCTTGGGCTCGATCAGGATCTGGACGAGATCCTCCCGGCGGAGCTGGTGCACCGCCGAGATCACGGGTAGCCGGCCGATGAACTCCGGGATCAGGCCGAAGTTGAGCAGATCCTCGGGCATCACCTTCGTCAGCATCTCCGCACTCTCGTCCGAGCGCTTGGAGCGAATCTCGCCGCCGAAGCCGACCGAGTTCTGACCGACCCGGCGGCCGATGATCTTGTCGAGGCCGGCGAAGGCTCCGCCGCAGATGAAGAGGATGTTCGTCGTGTCGATCGAGAGAAACTCCTGGTGCGGGTGCTTGCGTCCGCCCTGCGGCGGCACCGAGGCGACCGTTCCCTCGAGGATCTTCAGGAGCGCCTGCTGGACGCCCTCGCCGGAGACGTCGCGCGTGATCGACGGGTTGTCGGCCTTGCGCGCGATCTTGTCGACCTCGTCGATGTAGATGATCCCGGTCT
>JBPCJB010000246.1:0-5752 GCA_051005735.1 Gaiellaceae bacterium
TCGGCTGCGCCGCGCGCTTCCCGTACTACATGGAGACCTACGGGATGCACTCGATCCACGGGCGCGCGCCGGCGATCGCGACGGGGCTCTCGGTCTCGCGGCCGGATCTCTCGGTGTGGGTCGTGACCGGCGACGGGGATGCGCTCTCGATCGGCGGCAACCACCTGATCCACGCGCTCCGCCGGAACGTGAACCTGAAGATCCTCCTCTTCAACAACCGGATCTACGGGCTGACGAAGGGCAAGTACTCGCCGACATCGGAGCTCGGCAAGGTGACGAAGTCGACACCGATGGGCTCGCTCGATCACCCGTTCAACCCGCTATCCCTGGCGATCGGAGCCGAGGCGAGCTTCGTCGCGCGCGCGATCGACACCGACAAGAAGGAGCTGACCGAGGTGCTCCGCGCCGCCGCGCGCCACAAGGGGAGCGCCTTCGTCGAGATCTACCAGAACTGCAACATCTACAACGACAACGCGTTCGACTTCGTCCGCGAGCAGAAGGAGAACCGGCTCTATCTTCGGCACGGCGAGCCGATCGTCTGGGGCGACAAGGGCGTGCGGCTGCGGCCGGACGGCTCGCCGGAAATCGTCGGCGCGTCGGACGAGGGCCTGCTCGTGCACGACGCCCACGCGTCGGAGCCGGCGCACGCGTTCGCGCTCTCGCGGATGACGCAAACCGTCATCGGCGCGACTCCGATGGGGGTCTGCCGCTCGGTCGAGCGCCCGGTCTACGACGAGCTGATGGCCGAGCAGATCGAGACGGCGAAGGCGAAGGGCAAAGGCGAGCTGGCGTCGCTGCTGGCCGGCGGCGACACGTGGTCGATCACCTGACGCATCATTTCACTGATCGAGGATGTTCTTCGAATGATCGTCTAGACGCAGATCAGGGTGCGGTGGCCCCGGTGGTCGAGACGACCTCAGTCGGCTCGACCGGAGCAGGCGTCCCGATCGCGTAGTCGGCCGGATCCTTCTGGCGTCTCGAGAGGTAGACGAACGGCAGCGCCAGCCCTGAGATCGCGGCGCCGAGGAGATACGAGCCGGGATAGCCCCACACGTCGGCCGAGCGGCCGAGCACGGGCTGCGCGACGACGCCGCCGGTCGAGCCGAGCATCGAGTCGAACGAGAGGATCGACGCGCGCTGCTGCGACGGGATCAGGCCATTCAGGTAGGCCTGGCGGATCGGCATCGAGGCCGCGAACAAGAGTCCCCAGACCGCGATCAGCGCCACCACGGCCCAGAAGCTCTCGAAGACGCCGATCAGCGCCAGCGTCACCGCGCTCGCGGCTACCGCCGACATGAGCGCCGATGTCCGGCACTTGAAGAGCTTCCTGATCCAGGGCGCCGCCACCCCCCCGACGATCTGGGCGCCGGCCACGATCGCCGCCACCAGCCCGGCGATCCCGTACGCCTCCGGGTCGCCGTAGAGCTCCAGCAGGTACGGCTGGAGAGCGTAGAACGCGTAGATCCCGACCCCGGCGGTGAACGGCGAGGCGAGCATCACCCACTTCACCGCCGGCACCCGCCAGCCGTACTGAATCGAGGCGCCCGAGATCCGCCGCATCCCACGCATGACCCCATCGCCGCGCACCGGCGTGAACCCGATGTCTCGCATCAGCGTGAACGCGAACGCGAACATCAGCGCCAGCACGACCGCTCGCAGGACGAACGGCACCCCGAGATTCGTCGCCTGCGCGACGTAGCCCCCGGCCACGGACCCTGTCAGCATCGCCGCCCCGGAGACGATCTGGCCCCGGCCGAAGACGGACTCGAGGCTGCCTTCGAATCCGGTCGCATCGAGCGCATCCACGAGCCAGGCCTCCACCGCACCGGAGAAGAAGGTGAAGCCGAGGCCGAGCAGCATCGAGACGACTGCCCACATCCAGAACGGCGCCTCCAGCATCCAGAGTAGGACGTAGAGAAGCGTCGTCGCGGCGAGCGTGACCGTCCCGAGCAGATACGACACACGGCGACCGATCGTGTCCGCGACGATTCCTGTCGGCACCTCGAAGATGACCATTCCCGCGGTGAAGAACGCGTTCGCGGCGAAAGCCTCCAGATTCGAGAGCCCCGCGTCGAGCAGGAAGATCGTGTTGATCCCCCAGATGAACGACGCGGCGAGCGTGTTTCCCAGGAGGAGAAGCAGGTACGTGCGCTGGATCGAGGAGGGTGTCGGCATGCCCGTAGCGGCCGGTCGGTCCACCACGGGCTAACGCCGACGCGCCGGCGGAGATTCCGGCTAGACCGCGGTCGCGGGCGCCGGGGCGTCTCTCCGGAGAAGGAAGAACGTCGTCCCCAGAACCCAGAGCGGGAGCCCGAAGATCAGCGCAGCCCAGCCGATCGGGCCGATCACCAGGATCACCGCGAGGAGGAAGCTGAACCACCCCCAGGCCTTCGGGAAGAGGCCGGAGCGAAGCGCGACGGCTCCCACGCCGATCATCAGCAGGATCGCCGAGAGCTCCGCGGCGACGAAGAACGCATCGCCCATCGTCGCCATCGCGGCCGCTGCGGCCGGGCTGAGATCATCCTCCGCGATCGCCGCCGCAATCTCGGGCCCGGCGGTCAGGAGGAGGAACGCGCCTGTCGTGACGGCGCCGAGAAATGCCAGATTCGAGAACATCCGCGAACCGTGCTCCGCGGCGGCGAGCCGGTCGCGGAGCACGATTGCGAACCAGAGGAACGCAAGACAGCCGACCATGAAGATCCAGCTCCCGGCCAGGATCGTGTTCGCGTCCTCCTGGTAGTGAGCGAGCAGCTCGGTATCGCTGGCGCCATCCTCGGGCGTGGTGCCGGATTCGAGCACCAAGATCCCGACGATCCAGAGGACGACCGCAACCACACCCGTGTACACAGCCCAGCGCTCGGGCTTCTGCCGCATGACCCCTCCTCGGTTCGAAGAACGTCGACCCCGCGCCGCATCCTCTAGCGGGCGTCGGATGTGGGTCAAGCGCTAGCGCTTCCGAGCCTTGGCTCTCAGCTTCGGTGTCGTCTTCCCCTCGAGTGGCTTCGCCGCGACCTTCTCCGCCACCTTCACGGCCTTTGCAGCGACCTTCTCCGGCTTCGCGAGCGGTCGCGTCGGCGCGCTCGCCTTCGCGACCGTCTTGCGGAGGGCCTTGGCGCGCGGAACTGCGACGGGCGCAACTTTCGCGACCACCGGCCGCTTCCGCGTCGCGACGGCCTTCGTGCGACCGGGGGACATGGCGCTGCGTCCGGCCCTAGCCGGATCCTTGACGCCGGCGCCGCGTCGCGCGACCGCGGTCGCGGACCCGCCGCGGTTCGGAGCGTCTCTCGCGGCATCCGTCGGAAGCGCCGGAGCGATCTTGGCCTTCACCGGTTTCGCAGGCTGACGGACGTGCTGGACGCCCTCGTAGCTCGCGCCGCCCGCGACCGTCACGGCCACAACAGCGACCGCGACTTTGGCGGCGATCCCGCTCGCGACCACACCGCCCGCCGCGCCGCCGCCGACCGCCGCTCCGCCACCGACGGCGGCGCCGCCTCCGATCGCTGCGCCGGCGCCGATCGCCGGCAAACCGATCGCAGCGGATGCGCTCGGCGCGCCCTTGAACAACGTCAGCGCCAGCGGCAGCGGCAGAAGCGCGAGCCCCTTGAATGCGCGCCTGCGCTTCAGGCCGAGCGCCGCAACGCGGGCGCAGCTCTCACACTCTTCGATATGGGCGACCAGCCGCTTGCGCTCCTTGCGGCCCAGGCGGCCGTCTGCCTGCTGGGAGAGAGCGAGTTGGGCGCGGTCGCAGGTGACGAGGTTCTCGAGCTCCTCTGCAAGCGAGCGGCGCGCGCGGAAGATCAGCGTCTCGAGCGCGGTCGGCGAGATGTCGAGGATCGAGGAGATCTCCTTGTACGAGCGGCCTTCCAGCTCGCGGAGGACGAGCGCCGCGCGCTGGGAGGGCGGAATTCGCTGGAGCGCTCGGACGAGGTCGTCGATCGAAGGGCCGTCGTCGTCCGTCTCGATCGAGGCGAGCTCGCGATCGAGCTCGACCTCACGAGGTCGGGCCTGCTGCTGGCGATACCGCTGGCGGATCAGGTTGTGGGCGATCGTGATCAGCCAGTTGGTCGGCTTGCGTGGGCGCTCGCCCCGCTCGAGCGCGCGAAGCGCATTGACGAACGTCGTCTGGGTTACATCCTCGGCATCGGCTTCGTTGCCGAGCACCGCATACACGTAGCGATAGACCTCGGCCGCATGGGCGCGGTAGAGCTCGTCCAGCTCGCGCGCAGCGCGGATCCCGGTCGCGGTCGTCGCCACTCCTATGAAGATGCCCGAATGAGCTCGCGCTGACGCGATCTCACAAAGTCCTTACATCTAGCGCGTGCGCGCGTAGCGCAGGCGAACGCCGTCGTCGCCGAAGCGTGCAAGCTCCGTGAGGCCGTAGCGCCGGCGCGGGAACTCGCCGTCCGCCAGGGTCGGGCCGCGGCCGACGAGCGTCGGAGCGAGCGTGAGGATCAGCTCGTCGATCAGGTCGGCCGCCAGGAGCTGTCCGGCGAGATCCCCACCGCCGACGAGCCAGGTTCGCTTCAGGCCGCGCTCGCCGAGCTGCCGCACGAGGTCGGGGAGCTCGCCGGCGAACGGCTCTACGACCGCGCCGTCGAGTGGGGTCAACGCCTCCGCGTGGGTCACGACCCACGTCGGCTTCTCGCCGTAGGGCCACGAGCCGTGCCGCACCATGAAGTCCCACGTACCTGCGCCCATGATCAGCGGTCGATGTCGGCGAAGAAGATCTCGTAGTCGTTCTGGGCGCCCGTCAACGTCTTCAGGAACCCGAGGTCGTGGTCGGGCCCGGCGATCCTGCCGTCGAGGCTGAGCGCGGCGAAGTAGACGATCTGCGGAGCCACCTCTCCGACTGTAACTTCCGGCCGTGGTCGAAACCGAGCGCTGGCGGATCGCGATCGTCTCGATGGTGTTGCCGGTGGTCGAGCGGCTCGTGCCGGTGCTGCGCGACCTTGGCCACGATCCGGTCGGCGTCGTCACGGCGCGCTCCGACAGGGACAGAGCTCGCAGTAGAGGACCTGGGGACATGACCCTCGGAGACGGGTCCGTTCCTGCCGGTCTCGACCTTCTCTTCGCGAAGGACAAATGGTCGATGGAGTCGCTCCTCCGCGCGCTCGGACCCGACCTGATGCTCTGCTGGGGTTTCCCCTGGAAGCTGCCGCAGGCGGCGCTCGACGTCGCGCCGCTCGGCTCGATCAACCTCCATCCTGCCCTGCTGCCGCGTCACCGCGGCCCGATCCCGCTCGCGTGGGCGCTTCGCGAGGGCGACGGGCGCTTCGGGATCACCTGGCACCGGATGGACGCCGAGCTCGACACCGGCCGGCTCCTCGCGCAGACCTCGATCCCGATCGAGGACGACGACGTCGAGATCATGGATTTCGGGCCGAAGCTCGGCGCCGCCGCGTTCCGGCTCCTGCCCGGAGTGCTCGAGCGAGTCGCGGCCGGCGATCCCGGCGATCCGCAGCTGGAGGAGGGGGCGAGCTGGGCCGGATACTTCGAGGACGACGAGTACGCCCGCATCGACTGGACGCAGCCGGCGCGGCGGATCCACGATCAGGTGCGCGCGTGGAACCTGACCTTCGGGATGGGCGAGATCGTCGCCCCGGTTGCGGAGCTCGACGGCGAGCGCGTCCGGCTCGTCCGCACGAGCCTGCGCGATCCCGGCGAAGGCGCCCGCCGAGTCGAGTGCGGCGACGGGCCGCTCTGGCTCGTCGAGATGGAATCACTGCCCGAATCGTCCTAAAGCATTGCGGGC
>JBPCJB010000247.1:0-8028 GCA_051005735.1 Gaiellaceae bacterium
AGCTCGGCATCCTGATCAAGGGGCCCGAGGTGCTCGAGTCGACGAGACGCGTCGACACGATCGTGCTCGACAAGACCGGCACCGTCACCACCGGGAAGATGGCGCTTGCCGAGGTGGTAGTTGCCACGGGTGTCGACCGCGACGAGGCTCTTCGCCTGGTCGCCGCGCTCGAGAGCGCATCCGAGCACCCAGTCGCACGAGCAATCGCCGCTGCAGGAGGAGGGGGACTCCCGACACCCGAGAGTTTCCGCAACCGAGAGGGACTCGGCGTCGAGGGCGTCGTCGAAGGACACGCAGCCGTCGCGGGTCGCCCGTCGCTGCTCGCCGAGTGGGGGATCGAGCTCGGCGAGGAACTCGCCGCCGCCCAGACCCGAGCCGAGCGCGAGGGGAAGACGGCGATCGCCGCGGCCTGGGACGGCCAGGCACGCGCGCTTTTCGTCGTCGCCGACCAGATCAAGCCGACGAGCGCCGAGGCGATCCGCCGCCTGCGCGAGCTCGGCCTCCGCCCGGTCCTCCTCACCGGCGACAACCAGGAGACCGCCCGCGTGATCGCCGCCGAAGCCGGGATCGACGAGGTGATCGCCGAAGTGCTCCCGGCCGGGAAGGCGGACGTCGTTCGCGCGCTCCAGGACGAAGGCCGGGTGGTGGCGATGGTCGGCGACGGCGTCAACGACGCGCCCGCGCTCGCCCAGGCCGACCTCGGCCTCGCGATCGGAACCGGCACTGACGTCGCCATCGAAGCCAGCGACCTGACGCTCGTCTCCGGCGACCTGCGCGCAGCTGCCGACGCGATCCGCCTCTCGCGGCGCACGCTCACGACGATCAAGGGCAATCTCTTCTGGGCTTTCGCCTACAACGTTGCCGCGCTGCCCCTCGCGGCGGCCGGTGTCCTGAACCCGCTGATCGCGGGCGGCGCAATGGCCTTCTCGAGCGTCTTCGTCGTCTCGAACTCCCTACGTCTGCGCAGCTTCCGCACCATGCGAGACGCCTAGTTCACGACGCGAAACTCGGGTGCTCTGTCCTCCGGCGCGCTTGACAGACCTCGCCTCGACCGTGATCGGACTCGTCACGCTGTGGCCGGCTGACTGGACGATCGAACACTCTCCTGGGCTCGTCCGCCCGACGACGTTGCAGGCCGAGGTCGTTGCGATCGCAGCAGCGCCGTGCCGCGCCCCGGGGCAGCGCGGCTGCTGAACCACGGTCGAGTTGCGCGGAGTCTTGGCGACGCCGTCAACGGCGAGGCGGCCGCCGGGGAAATCGTGGCGACGCTGGTCGGATCGATCGGACTGATCGCCGCCGTCCCGCTGAAATTGCTCCGGGAAGCATCCCGGCGAGCGCGCTCACGCCCACTGATTCTGGCCTGCACCGCCGCTTTGTGGCGGTCACGGCCGCACGACGATGATAGTCGTCAGGCCGCCCGCTCCTTCCTCCTCGACGTTCTCGTTGGTGGTGTGGTGCGGGATGTGGCAGTGGAGGAGCCACTTTCCGGGCCGGCGCGCGGTCCAGACGACGTCCCAGCGCTCTCCGGGGCCGACGTTGATCGTGTCCTTGAGCAGCCTCGCCCCGGCGGGAACGGGGTTGCCGTCGGTCTCGACGATCTCGAATGGGCCGCCCAGGATCCAATGGGGAATCAGCATCGCGGCGCTCCTTTCCTCGCTGCCCTCGGCTGGCGAAGGT
This sequence comes from Gaiellaceae bacterium, assembly GCA_051005735.1. Taxonomy (GTDB): domain Bacteria; phylum Actinomycetota; class Thermoleophilia; order Gaiellales; family Gaiellaceae; genus Gaiellasilicea. The sequence continues at coordinate 1,678 of JBPCJB010000247.1, forward strand.
TCGTTGGCAGTGTGCGAGGCGCACCCTTGCATATACCCTTACCCGGTATTTGACAATCGAGGGGGCCCTCGCTAGGCTCCTCTTCAGGATATACCCATTAGGGGTATACCAATGAAAGGAGATAGCGATGAAGACAGAGCTGAACCCGCGGCGCTGGTGGGCTCTTGCGCTGCTCAGTGCGGCGCAGTTCCTGGTGATTCTCGACACGTCGATCATCGGGATTGCTCTGCCCGACATCCAGGACGCGCTCGGTTTCTCGAGCTCGAGCTTGCAGTGGGTGTTCAACGCGTACGTGATCGCGTTCGGCGGCTTGCTGCTCCTGGGCGGACGCCTGTCCGATCTCCTCGGCGCGCGGCGAGTCTTCGTCGCGGGCTTCGTGCTCCTGACCGCCTCGTCGCTCCTGGCTGGGCTTGCCTGGTCGGACGGTGTGCTGGTCGCCGGGCGTTCGTTCCAGGGATTCGGCGCGGCCCTGATCGCCCCCTCGGCGATGGCGATCGTGCTCGGCCTCTTCACGACCCCGGCCGAGCTCGGCAAGGCGATGGCGATCTGGGGCGCCTCTGCGCCCGCAGGCGGCACGGCCGGCGTCTTCCTCGGCGGCGTGATCACGGAGTGGATCAGCTGGCGCTGGACGTTCCTGATCAACGTCCCGGTCGCTCTGCTCGTGCTCGCCGCCGTTCCGGCGCTGCTGCCGGCCGCCGCTGCTCGCCGCCGTGGCCGCGTTGACGTCGCCGGTGCGTTGTCGGTGACCGCGGCGCTCTCGCTCACCGTCTACACCACTGTGACCGCAAATGACGTGGGCTGGGGCTCCGCACAAACGCTGGCTCTCTATGCCGTCGCGCTCGGCCTGTTCGTCGGCTTCCTGGCGATCGAGTCGCGCCGCGTGGAGCCGCTCGTGCGGCTCGGGATCTTCCGCACGCACAACCTCGCCGGAGCGAATGCCGTCATGGCCCTGCTCGGTGCGGCCTGGATCCCGATGTGGTTCTTCCTCAACCTCTACCTGCAGCAGGTCCGCGGCTACGACGCCTTCGAGGGCGGACTCGCCCTCCTGCCGATGACGGTCGCGATCATGGTCTTGATGGTCGGCGTCACCGGCCGGCTCGTCGCGCGTTACGGCTTCAAGCCGCCGATGATCGCCGGGCTTTCGCTGCTCGCCGCCGGGATCGCACTGCTGGCCCGCGTCCCGGCCGACGGCAGCTTCCTCATCGACGTCCTGCCGGCGTCGTTGGTCGCCGCGACCGGCATGTCGCTGGCCTACATTCCGGTTCTGATCGCGGCACTCTCGAGCGCCAAGCCGGAAGAGGCCGGTCTGGCCTCGGGGCTGATCAACACGAGCTACCAGGTCGGCTCGGCGCTTGGCCTGGCAGCGATGACCGCGGTCGCGACCTCGCTGACCACTGGCCGGCTGGCCGACGGGGCAGAGCAGGCGACAGCGCTGACCGATGGCTTCCAGCGCGCGTTCATCGGCGCCGCCACGATCGCCGTCCTGGCCGTTATCGCGGCGGCCGTGGCCATCACACGCCCACGGCCCGCGGCCGCTGAGGTCCCCGAGGCGCCGCCGGTCCGCGAAGCGGCCTAGCTCCTACGAGACGCAAAGAAGAGGACGGTGAACTCATCATCATCGGATCCGACGGCTCGGAGGGCGCCAAGGGCGCAATCGCCTTCGCCGGCGAGTACCTCGCAGGCCGGCGCGCCGTCGTCCTCACTGCCTTTGAGGAACGGCCGCCGGCCGTCCACGGCGACAAGGGCCACGTCGACGGTCAGACGCGAGCCCAAGCCGAGGCCGAGGAGGGCGCCGCGTTGGCCCGCGCCGTCGGCATCGAAGCCGAGGCGCGCGCCGTCGACGCGGGCGACAAGCCCTGGCAGTCGATCATCGAGGGTCGGCGACGAGCTCGACGCCGGTGTGATCGTCGTCGACTCGCACGGCTTCAACGGCCTCCGGCCGCTTGACCTGGCTCGGTCAGCCACCAGCTCGCCCATCAAGCCCGTCAGTCGTGCGCGCGTGCCAACCCCGGCGGCCACAGCCGCGCGCCGCGCACAGACCGCCTCGAGCGAAACGAAGGAGCACGCCTATCGACCTAACGGCTAAGACGCTGCTGACCGCGATCTCTCAAAGGCGGATTTCGCGCGCGCACGTTCCATGTGTCTGCCAGCCCGTCCCCGAGCAGATTGAGTGCGAGGATCAGCAGGGCGAGCGCTATCCCGGGGAAGACCGAAGTCCACCAGGCGATCCCGAGATACGACTGCGCGTCCGCAAGCATCGCTCCCCAGGAGATGACGTTGCGGTCGCCGACGCCGAGGAACGCGAGGCCGGCCTCGATCAGCGCGGCCTGGCCCGCCTGGAACGAGCTGTTGACGGCGACGATCGGTGCGACGAGCAGGAGGAGGTGCCTCGAGAGGATCCAGATGTCGCTCGCGCCCAGCGACCTGCTCGCCTCCACGAACGCCCGCTCGCGGAGCGAGATCGCCTCGGCCCGGACCAGCCTCCCTGTACTCGGCCAGAACGTGGCTGCGAGGATCACGGCGATCAGCCAGAGGTGACCGCCGAAGAACGCGGCCGCCACGAGCGCGATCAGGAAACGCGGAACGACGAGCGTCAGCTCCATGAGTTTCAGCAGGACATCGTCGAGCAGCCCACCGAAGTAGCCGGCCGTGAGCCCCACCGCGGTGCCGATCGCTCCGGCGACGATCGGGGCGGCGATCGCCACCTTCAGCGTCGTCGTCGCCCCATGCAGGATTCGGGTCAGGACGTCACGGCCAAGCTCGTCCGTCCCGAGCGGATGGCTCCGCGAGGGCGCGCCGAGGATCGTCTCGCTCGTCCGGAAAGGATCTCCGGCGGCGATCGCGGCGACGATAGCCGCGAGCAGGACGAGGAGCAGGACGGCGGCGCCGAGAAGGAACCGGCCCGAGCCGAGCAGAGGTCTCAGCGTCATCCGAAGCGCGTCCGCGGGTCAAGCAGCCGGTAGAGAACATCGGCGACGATGTTCGCGGAGACGATGAGAGTCGCGGAACAGAGCAAGAGCCCGGCGAGCATCGGCGTATCGCGGGAGAGAACGGCGTCGTAGAGGAGGCGCCCGAGACCGGGCCAGACGAAGACGGTCTCGACGAGGACGGCGCCGGTGAGCACGATCCCCAGGTAGCCGGTCAGCACCGTGACCACGGGCCGAAGGGCGTTCGGCAACGCGTGCTGCAACAGCACGCGTCGCTCGGGAGCACCCTTGGCCCGCGCTGCGACGACGTAATCCTCGCCGAGCGTCTCCGCCGTTGCGATCCGGGTGACGCGCACGATCAGCGCGACGAGGAGCAGCGCGAACGTCGACGCAGGAAGTACGAGATGCCGGACCACATCGAGTACGCCACCCGACCCATCGGCAGAGCGCATCCCGCCCGCCGGCAGCCAGTGCAGCCTGACAGCGAACAACGCCACAAGGAGCTGGCCGAGCCAGAAGACCGGCAGCGAATAGGCGACGAGCGAGAACACTGAGATCGCGGCGTCGATTGCGCTCCCTCGCCGCGCAGCAGCGAGGACTCCGAGCCCGATCCCGAGTAGCGCGGCGAGGAGCACGGCCGTTCCGCCGAGAAGCAGACTCGCCCCGAGCCGACCGGCGATCGCGTCGCGGACAGGCCGGCCTTGGACGAACGAGAAGCCGAGATCTCCCTGAGCGGCCTGCCTGACGTACGAGCCGACCTGGTACGGGAGCGGCCGATCGAGCTGCAGTCGTTCGCGGATGAGCGCGAGGTATTCCGGGTCGGCTCCGGACTGACCCGCGAGCACCTGCGCCGTATCTCCCGGTGCCAGGCTGATCAGGAGGAACGTCGCGGCAGTGACGACCGCGAGGAGCAGAGCGCCGGAGACGAGCCGGCGAATGAGGAAGACGGCAAAGGAGCCGCGCGGAGGGGGCCCCGTCCCGTCAGCGTCGACTCGAAGATCCCTTCGTCCACCAGACCTTCTCGCCGAACGCAAACTGCTCCTTCGAGCCGGCGTTCCCGAAGCCCCGGAACTCCGAGTTACGATAGATCCAGGGTCCGATCCCGTCCGCAATCGGAATCACGGGCACGTCGCTCGCCAGCTTCCGCTGGAGCCGCTTGTAGATGTCGCCCCGCTTCTTCTGGTCGAGCTCGTCGACGGCCTGGTCGAAGAGCTTGTCGACCTCGGCATTGCAGTAGCCCGATCCATTCGTGAAGGGCGCCTTGACGTAATTCGTGCAGAGATAGATGCGCTTCCAGCCGACGTCCGGATCCGCAGGATGCGTGAAGTTCGTGTAGCCCATGTCGAAATCCTTGTCGATGTAGAGCCGCCGCACCCACGAGTTCATGTCCATCAGCCTCAGGTCGACGACGATCCCGACCTCACCGAGCTGCGTCTTGATCAGCTCCGCCTGGCGCGCGAAGCCGGCGTCGTAGATGAGCGAGGTGCGGAAGCGGACGCCGTTCGAGCCGCGCCGCACGCCTGTCTCGTCGAGGAGGGCGTTCGCCCGCGCCGTGTTATGGGGGTACTGCTGCACCTTCGACGTGTAAGCCCAGGGGATGAATCGCGTGAGCGGGCTCTTGGCGGGTCGCAGGACTCCCGCATAGGCCGTGCGCGCGATGAACTCGACGTCGAGCGCATACGCCATCGCGCGCCGCACCCGGACGTCGTCGAATGGGCTCTTGCGATTGTTGAGGATCAGCGGCACCACGCGGGCGGAGCCTTCGCGTCCGCGCTCCGTGACGGTGATGCCGGGACGGTTCAAGAAGCGGAGCGCGTCGGCGCCCGCCGGAAACATGTAGATGTCGACCTCGCCGGCTTCGAACGCCTGCGCTGCCTGGGCCGACTGCATCGCGCGGAAGACCAGCCGGTCGAGCCGCGGCAGGCCCGCCTTGAAGTAGGTCGGGTTCCGAACGAGGACGACTCGGTCGCCCGGTGTGTAGGACTCGAACTTGAAGGGGCCGGTGCCGATCGGCCGCAGATTCACCGGGTTCGTCAGCGGATCGGTTCCCTGGTAGAGGTGCTGTGGCAGGATCGCTCCGTTGTCCTCGTCCAGCCAGGAGAGGAACGGCGCATAGCGCTGCTTGAGCCTGAAGACGACGACGTTCCTGCTCGGGGCGCTGATCCGCTCGATCACCTCGGCCAGGGTCCGGGTGCGCGGGTGAAGCTTGAGCAGGATCTCTTCATAGGTGAACTTCACATCGGCGGAGGAGAAGGGACGGCCGTCGTGCCAGCGCACGTTGGGGGCGAGGTTGAAGGTGTAGGTACGGCCGTCCTTCGACACTGTCCAGGAGAGCGCGAGGTCGGGCTTCGGGGCGAAGTAGCGGTCGAGCCGGACGAGGCCGTTGAAGATCTGCCCCGTCACGGGATGGACCTGGCCCGAGCTCGTAATCGCCGGGTTGAGCGGGCCTGGGTCGCCGGCGGCGACGACCAGGGTGCCCCCGAAGCGGGGCTTGGGCGCCGGCGCGCTATCGGCCGCGCCCGATGCCGCCGAGAGCGCGAGCAGGACGAGCAACACTCCCCCACCTGCGATCCGATGCACGCGCCGTTTCATTGTCGCGCGAATCTATCCACGGTCAATGTCGTCTAGCAATATATGCACTCGACATCTACCGAGCTGACCGGTGGATAGCTTGAATGGGCTCGTGTCCGACTCGGCCCACATGAACGACGCTGTCGCAGGAGAGACCCTCGACCGGATCGTCGCGTTCCACGGGCACATGTGCCCCGGACTCGCGCTCGGGATCCAGGCGGCGCGGATCGCGCTGCGCGAAATCGGCGCCCACGCGCAGGACGAGGAGGTCGTCGCGACTGTGGAGACGGACATGTGCGCCGTCGACGCGATCCAATTCCTGACGGGCTGCACTTTCGGTAAGGGCAACCTCGTCCACCGCGATCTCGGCAAGAACGCCTACACCTTCTGGCGGCGTTCCGACGGCAAGGCGATCCGCGTCGCCGGGCGGGCCGGCGTCCGTGGCCGCACGCCCGAGCATCAGCGGCTCTTCGAGCTGCTCGGCGCCGGCGAGGCGACGCCGGAGGAGCGCGCCCGTCTCTGGGAGCTCCACCACGAGCGCTCGCGCGAGATCCTTGAGCTCGAGCCCGAGGAGCTCTTCACCGTCGTGCCCGTCGACGACGCCCCGCCGCGGAAGGCGCGCGTGCTCGCCTCCGTAGAGTGCGAGAGCTGCCGCGAGGAGACCATGGAGTCCCGGATCCGCCTCCTCCGGGGCAAGCAGCTCTGCCCCGACTGCTTCGAGTGGGGCTCTACCGCGTCCTGAGCGCCGCGGAGCGCTCGTCGAGCGCGACGAACTCGCCGTAGCGACTGAGGAAGACATCGAGGGTCTCGCGGGCGCGCACGAGCGACTTCGCCCGCCGGTGCAGCTCCTCCA
>JBPCJB010000248.1:0-9026 GCA_051005735.1 Gaiellaceae bacterium
GGGCCATCAAGACAGTGTTCGGCGAGCACGCCCGCAGACTGGCCGTCTCGTCGACCAAATCGGTCACCGGGCACTGCTTCGGCGCAGCCGGTGCGATCGAGTCGATGATGTGCGCGCTCGCGCTGCATCATCAGCTCCTGCCGCCGACGATCAACTACCGCAACCCGGATCCCGAGTGCGATCTCGACTACGTCCCAAACGAGGCGCGCGATCTGAGCGAGACCGGCGCGGAGCTCGACGTCGCGCTCTCGAACGCGATGGGCCTCGGCGGGCACAACGGCTGTGTCTTACTGGGTCGCGTCTAGCCGACGACGAGCTCGGGGATCAGCTCGTCGAGCGAGGCGACGACGACGTCCGCGAGTGCGAGCGCGTCCGCCGCGGGCGGGTAGTGCCGGTTCGGGAACGCGATCACCCGCATCCCCGCCGCGTGCGCGGCCCGGAGCCCGTTCGAGGAGTCCTCGATCGCCGCGCAGCCGCCGGGATCGACGTCGAGTCGACGTGCCGCCTCGAGGTAGACGTCCGGGGCCGGCTTGCCGCGAGCGACTTCCTCGGACGAGACCGTCGTCTGGAAGTGGGCCGCGATCCTGGCCTGCTCGAGTACCACCTCGATCAACGGCCGATTCGAGGACGACGCGACGGCCAGCCGGAGCTCGCCTGCGAGCCGCTCGACGGCCGCCGCAGCGCCGTCGAGCAGCGGCAGCTTCTCCCGATAACGGGCGAGCATCCGCCTGACGACCTCGTCGCTCAGCTCCTCAGGCGAGTCGGCCAGACCGAGCTCCTCGTGCAGGTAGCGCGACCACTCGGGCGAGCTCATCCCCATCATGTCGGCCTGCGCCGTGTCGCTCCAGCGTCCGCCGCGCTCGCGGACGAGCTGCTCGCGCACCTCGTCCCAAACCTGCTCGGAGTCGACGATCACGCCGTCCAAGTCGAAGACCACGGCCTCGATCACGCGTAGACCCCGTCGACGCGGACGAGCGCGTCGCCGGGCTCGCCAGACTCCGCCCGCTCGACGCGACCGATGAAGAACGTGTGATCGCCGGCTTCGTGCTCGCCCTCGACCGCGCACTCCAGCCAGCCGACGGCACCCTCGAGGAGCGGCGCTCGCCGGCCTTCTCGGACCCGGATTCCGCGCCAGAGCACGATCGGCGGGATCCCGCGGGCGAAGTGGCGCGCGAGCTCGACCTGGCCGGCCGCAAGCAGCGAGACCGCGAAGCCCTCCGCAGCGCGCAGCAACTCGTGGAGTGCCGCCTGCCGCGCGATCGAGATCCCGACGAGCGGCGGCTCGAGCGCGAGCGAGACGAGCGAGGCGACGGTGAGCCCGAGCCGCTCGCCTTCGAGATCGACGGTGACGACGCACACGCCGGCCGGCTGGCGGCGCAGGACTGCTCTCAGCTCCTCGCCCGTCGCCACCGGCCGATCATAAGAGCCTCAGTTCGGCTAGACCGCTCTACAGAGCCCGTCGCCGGCGTAGAACGCCTTCTGCTCCTCGTGCATCCGGAGGTCGAAGTCCTTGTCGTAGGACCCGAGCGATTCCGATTCCCAGTAGACGTCCGGGGTGACGCCGGGGCCGATGATCGTGGCGCGATAGCGCGTGCCGGCGCCGACCGGGCGGGCGCCGTGGCTGTAGAGGCCGTAGCAGAACTTGCCGGTGCGCTTGTGCATCACGAAGCTGTTCTCGCGCCTCCAGCCACTGCCATAGGCCGAGTCGTAGGTGTCGAGATAGAGGTTGCGGCCGAAGGTGTCGAGCGGGGCGCCGGTCGAGGTCGTCTTGAACCCGTGCACGGGGTCGCCCAGATAGGTGAACGAGCCGAAGAGGTGCTCGAACTTCCGGTAGGCCCAGTTCTGCTTCACGGTGAGCTGCGGCAGCGCACCCGACCAGTGGGAGAGTCGCAGCTCCCAGACGGCCTGCTTCGCGCTGGGGACGAGACCGTAGTTCGGGAGCATTCGCTGCCAGGCCTGCACCGCCCAGTGCGATCCGTCCGGGGCCGTGCACGCCGTCACGAGCCACTGCAGCTCAGGCCCGGCATAGGGACGGCAAGCGTTCTTGAAGGTCTTCCAGACGTCGCGCTTATAGGTGCCGTAGCCGCCCGAGTAGTCGAGCTCGAAGGAGACCTGGGGGCGTGCGGTCGTCGGCGCGATCGCGTTCTCGGCGCCCCAGGCGAGCACGTTCCAGCGCTTGCCGCGCGCCTCGTAGCTGAGGAGCGCTTGGCCGTTGCCCGCGACCTGGAGCTTGACGTTGGCCGCGTTCCGGTCGATCAGCTCCGAGGCAGAGGCTGTGGAGGCGAAGACGGCCGCCGCGAGAGCCGAGAGCGCGGCGAGCCGGAGCAGGTAGTGACCGCGTGGATCGGACGGCATCTCCTGCTGTATCGGCGGAACGGCCGACCTCCCAGGTCACTGGCGCGAGGGATCTTGGGTCGCCGCGGCCGCCGGACCGCGCTCGCGGGTCGTGAGCAGGCCGAGCGCGATCAGGCCAACCGCCAGTCCGAGGTGAAGCCAGTTGTCGCCGTTGTTGATCGGCACCCAATCGCCGGCCCCGGCGATTCCGATCAGGAGCAAGACGACGTAGAGGGCGCCGCTGCCGAGTAGGTACGTGCGGGCTCCGGCGGGCGTCGCCGCCATCAGGATCCCGACCGCGAACAGGGCGTGGACGATGTTGTGGAGGATGCTGATCTCGAAGAGGTCGAGCAGCTCCGCGTCGCCGGCGTCGCCGGCGAACTCGAGTCCGTCGTAGAGATTCGTCGTGATTCCGGGGACGAAGCCGGCGGTCCCGGCGATCAGAAAGAGGAGGCCCACGACGCGGGCGACCGTCTGCACGGGCGTCGTCTGGCTCATTCCGATCCCGCGTGGCATCTAGAGAGGAAGCTCGGCCCGCACGGCCGTGCCGGCGCCGGGGACGCTCGAGACGGCGAAGCTGCCACCGAGCGCGGCGACGCGATCCGCCAGCCCCTGCAGCACGGAGCCGCTCTGATCCGCTCCGCCGACGCCGTCGTCGGCCACCTCGACGAACGCGTGGGCCGCCTCGAGCTCGACCCGGATCGTGATCAGGCGGGCGTGCGCATGCTTGGCCGCATTCGCGAGAGCCTCCACGATCAAGTAGTAGGCGGCCGCCTCGACGCTCGAGCCGAGCCGTTCCTCGGGCAGGGAGACGAGCTCCACGGGTAGGAGCGACCGCTCGGCGAGCGTGCGGACGGCACGGGCGAGCCCGTGGTCTGTGAGGACGCGAGGGTGCAGGCCGCGGACGAGCTCACGGATCTCGTCCAGCGCCAGCGCCAGCTCGGTCTGGGCCGCGTCCAAGAGCTCGGGCACCGCTTCCGGCCGCCCGTCGAGCCGCTTGCGGATCAGGTGCAGGTGGAGTGAGACCGCGACGAGCCGCTGCTGGGCGCCGTCGTGGAGGTTGCGCTCGATCCTGCGGCGTTCCGCGTCACCGGCAGTGACGATGCGGGCGCGCGACTCGCTCACCTCGCGGATCGCCTCGCGCAGATCGGTGACGTCGCGGACGATCGCGAGCACCTCTCCGGCCGCAACCGGCGCGATGCGCAGCTCGAAGTCGCGCAGCTCGCCCATGTGCGTGCGCAATCGGTAGTTCACCGTCGCGAGCTCGCCAGACGACAGCGCCGCCGCCACACCTCGCATCAGCTGCTCCGCCACGTCGCCCGGGAGCAGGTCGCGCACGCTCGCGCCGACGACCAGCTCCGGCGGATTGGCGAGCCGCGACAGATCGCCGCCGAGCTCGAGATAGGTGCCGTCCGCCCCGAGCCGCAGGAGCAGGTCCGGTAGCGCCTCGAGCAGCGCACGATGACGTGCCTCGACCGGTGTGGAGACCCCATCCATGGGTGCGCATCGTATCGCGCGCTCCTTTCGTTCTAGCTCCTCGCCGCCTCCCTCGAGAGGCGGCGGAAGAGGAACCACGCAAGCGCTCCGCCGGCCAGATAGCCAAGCGCGCTGGCCCCTGCGGCCCCCTCGACGCCGTAGCGCGGGATCAGCAGCAGGGCAAGCAGCGCGGTGAGGATCATCGCCAGGACGGAGACTGCGAGGCTGAGATTCGGACGCCCGTGGCGGAGCGAGAGGTAGACGACGAGCACGGTGACCGGCGCGTAGGCCACGATTCCCGGCAGGAGCAGGGCGAGCGGCCGCGCGGCCCCATCGAAGTCGCTGCCGAAGAGGAGTGGGATCAGGAACGGCGCCGCGACTCCGACGACCACGGCGACACCCGCGGTGTACGCGAGGCCCTTCAGCGCCGAGCGGCCGACGAGCCGGGTCGCGTCGCGCTCGTCGTCGTGCACCGCAGGCCCGGTGATCGCGGTCGCGATCGCCGCAGGGATCAGCCACAGCGCCTCCGCTGCCTGCATCGCGATCGAATAGACGCCGACAGCGGCGACGTCGTCGTACCACTCGAGGATGAAGAGCTCGATCCGGTAGCCGATCAGGTTCACGACCTGGACCGCGCCCAGCACGAGCGCCAGTCGCAGGATCGTCCGGCCGTGCTCGTCGAGGAACGCCGGCGGCCCCACCGGCAGCCAGAGATCGCGGGCGGCAACGAGGGCGAAGGTCGCCGTCAGTAGATGCGCGGCCGTCCAGGCGGCGACCGCCGCCCTGACGCCGCCGCCGAGCCCGACGACGAGGACGAGCATCCCCGCGAGCGTCAGGAGGGGCGACAGCGCCTGCACGTAGTTCCAGACGCGGACGCGCGCCTGGCCGAGCAGAACCCCGGAGACCGTCTGCCAGAGCACGTTCGGGATGAGCGCCGCTGCGGCGATCAGCGCCAGCTCGACGCCGATCGCCTCGGTCAGCGCGCCCGACACGACGACGAGCCCGACGCCGACGAGCCCGAGCGCGGCCGCAAGCGCAAAGGCTCGATGAACGAGCCGGCGCACCTCGACGTCTCCCTCGCGCAGCCGCGCCGTGACGGCGAGCCCGAGCTGACCGAGCAAGCGAGAGAGGATCGTCACCGTCAGGACGACGAGCACGAACGTCCCGCGGCCCGACGGCGCGAGGAAGCGGCTCTGGACGACGACGAGGACGAGCGCGATCGGAGTCGAGAGACCTCGGAAGAGCAGCGTCTCGAGCGTGTTCCGACCCACCTGTCGCTCGCCCGGAACCTCTTGCAGCGGCTCGCGCGGGAGCTGGTTGGGGGAGACCGGCGGCGTGCCGTCGATCGCGGGGGAGGGTCGCGCGGCTCCGCTCGTCGCGCGCTGCCGGGCGGGACTCACGGCTGCATCCTCTCAGCGCGAGGAGCCAACGGAGCGTGAATGGGCGCGCCCGGCCGGGGAGTGCGGCTCTCCCGCGACCACGATCCGCTCGACCACGAGGCCCGGCACAGTGGCGAGGCGCTCGGGCGGCACGGTCGCTTTGGGCGCGCCCGCCTCCCAGGGTAGTCGGGGCCAGGCTCGTTGTCGCGGTCTGCTCGGAAGCTCAGCGCTCGGGCGCGCAGTGGCGGTCGCCGCCGAGGATCTCGTCGAATCGCCTCGTCGCCTCGCGCTGCGCCTCCGCGTCGAATGCATCCAGCCGCGGAACGGTCGCCTGCACGATCGGCGTCACCCCCGGCCCGATCGCCGAGACCATGTGCTGCTCGCCGAGCCCGTTCCCACGTGGCTTCCCGCTCGGATATCCGCGCGGCGGGATCTGGTGCACGAACGAGTAACAGAAGCCGCCGTTTCCGACGTGCATGGCGATCGCGGTGTCATGCCTCCAGCCAGGCCCGTAGTCCGAGTTGAAGGTGTCGATCGAGACGTTGCGCGCCCACTCGTCCCGCACGGTAGGAGAGGTCGTTCGCGTCCCGTAGACGGGCTCGCCCCGGTAGAGCAGCCGACCGAAGATCCCCTGCACGCCTCCGCCGTAGGTCCAGTGGTTGTAGAGCTGGAGCTCCGGCAGCTCGCCACGCCAATGCGAGATATGAAGCTCGACCGCCTTCTGCCGCTCGGTCCAAGGCTCGAAGCCCCGCATCGGCAGGTTCCGCTGCCAGGCCTGGAGCGCCCAGTAGGAGCCGTCGGGCGCGTTGCAGGCGGTCACGAAGAAGGGGAGCACCGGGCCGTCGTAGGGTCCGCACCGGTTCGGGAACGTCTTCCAGTAGGTCGGGTTGCGCCGACTCTTCCAGCCGCCTGAATAGTCCATCCGGAACCTGGACTGCGTCGAGGGCGGCTCGGTCTGATGGGCAATTCCGTCGATTCGCGCCCCAGACGAGGACATGGCGCCTCAGGCCGGTCGTCGTCGTGTACTCGACGAGCGCGACCCCCTGCCCGTTCACCTTCAGCGTCGGGTTCTTCACGTTCGCGTCGCCGAAGATCGCTCCGGCGGCGCTTGCCGGCAGCCAGAGCGCGATTGCGCACGCGGCGACGATTCCCCTGCTCAAGACGTCTTCCTCCGATCGACGGAACGAGCGGCGTCCACTGTAGCCGGGTTCGCGGTAGGCGTCGGGCGCGTGTCCACTACGTCGCTCAGCCGGGCCTGCTGAGATCGTAGAGCACGTGCACTACGCCGCCCAATCTGCCTTCCGCTATTACGCCGAGTGGGCACGGCGCGCCAGAGTCTCGGCCCGGTCGTTGCTCGGTCGGCGAGGGGGAAAGAGGGGGACGACGAATCGCCGTCGACGCCGATGCAACCGCCGGTGACTGGCGGGGCGTACTTGAGAGAGATCGACATGCTCGAGGGCCCGCGTTCCTGAGCGGGTGGGCCAACACGAGGATCGCGAGCGCGACTCCGACAGCTGTACCTACCGGGGCCGGATTCGGCCAGCAATGGCGAACACCCGTGCGCGGTGACGATGATCCCCCAGGCACGGCGATGAAACCGTCCGGTCGAAGACCGGGTATCGGGGTGATCGCGCCCGCGGCGAGCATGAAGGCGATCGGCAGACCGAGCATCGAGAAGACGAAGGGCTTGACGCGAAGAAGCAGGATCGCACCGGCGATGCAGTGGACGAAGGCGGCGAGCGCGATCAGCGCCTGCGATTCGTGCCTCTGAAGGAAGCCCGCGCCTGAGGCGATCAGCGTTGCTGCGTCGCCGCGCTGCTGCAGGGTGCCCGAGAACGTATCGCCCGACAGCGAGTTGGTCGAGCCCAGAGGCGAGCCGAGAGCGTCATAGGGTGTAGAGGCCGAGGCCGCTCACGAGCCAGAGCAGGGATCCGGGGCGGTTGTCAGAGCTCTTTCCAGCGACGGCTCAGTGCGAACGCGAGGCCGTAGGCAAAGGCGAAGCGGCGAGGAAGAACACCTGGCGTAGCGAACTAGAGCAGGATCGAACCGAGGACCGAGGCGACGAGGTATCGCCGAGCCGTCGATCGTCCCCTCGGAATCGCCGCGACTGAGAGCGCCAGAACGGCGGCGACTTCTGTGGAGTACTGCTTGAACTCGGCCGGTAATAGATCAGTGGGTAGGAGCAGGCAAACAGGGCGAGACCGAACAGCGCGCCGAGCCTGGCGGTCACGCGGCGGGCGAGCACGTAGAAACAGTCCCAGCGCCGCCGGGCCGCACAGTGCGGGACAAGCCGAAAGGCAAGCTCCGATTTCCGAATGACAGGACGCTCAGCTTCGCGGCGACGAGAAACCCGAACGGCGCCCTTTGACTGGGCTGAGGGGGTCTGAGAGGTCGGAGATCGGACGGTCGAGGATGTTCAGCGGGAGCAGCGACTCGTCGAGCCAGAGCGACCGCCCCGCGAAGTACTGGTCGAGCCGCAGGAAGACAGCGGCGCCGAAACGAAGACGGCGAGGAGGAGCGTGCTCCTCGGGGTCAGCCTGTGCGAGCGGTGCGAGTCGTCAATCGGCATCGTCGGGATAACGTACTGCGAAGGCCGCGGGTCGGCCGGCGGCGTCCGATGCCGGCGGGTCCTCGTCGCCCTCCCACACAGGCTCGACGAAACGGCGTTCGATGAGCGGCGGGGGTGGGATTCGAACCCACGGCCCGTTTGCACGGGCAACGGTTTTCAAGACCGCCGTGAAAGCGCCAATTGGCAGTGATTGTACTCGCCGTGCGCCAGTTCGTGCGCCAGGCAGCCGGCAGTTCTGCAGCGTCGATCACAGATTCAGCTCGAGCGACGTTTGAGATCTGCTCGGTCGGGTGCCGTCACTCGGCGACCGCCGCGCGTTTCTTGGCGGTACCGGCGTACCCAGCGCACCCGGCCGTCGCGAAGCCAGAAGTGGCAGCGGCGATCGGCCACCGAGTCGATTGACGGGAAGAGGGATGGGCCATCCTTGCCGAGACCGAGGCGCCAGGAAGGTCGATGACTCTGCTGCAGGCTGACCGCGAGGCGATGACCGCGGCCGCAGGGGCACTCGAACATGGCCCACTTCTGGAACTCGCGATTGCCGACGACCACGAGCGTCTGGCGGCCGATGTCATCGGGAACGTTCGTCGGCGATCTCGACGTACACGACCGTTGTGATGCGCGGGTGCGTCAGGCGTAGGCGGCGCCAGAGGTCGATCGCCGTTGCCTTCGTCATCCCCAGAGCTGCTCGAGGAACGGCTTGGTATCGCCTCGCCCCCAGTAGCTTCGATCGCCGCAGTAGTGCTCTGGCCGTGGCGTGACCGCAGTCGTGCTGAAAGCGCGGTCGTGGACGCGGGCCAGCAACTCGCTCGGCGGGACGTCGCCGGAGAAGCCGAACAAGCGGTCAAGCAGTTCGGCGACCGCCAGGGTCGCCGTCAGTGTCGTGTAGGTGCCGACGGACGGGTCCGGCTGCCCGAGGCCCGGCACGTACCCCTCGGCCGCGAGCTGAGCGCGCTCCTCGTCAGGCAGTGCTTCGGCCGCGAGCTGCTGGGTGTCGATGCGGCTGCGGCAGAATAGGCAGGCCGTGCCGGGGGAAACAGTTGTGACGCGGCCGCCATCCGCGAGCAGGGAGTCGAGGCGCTCACGACAGAAGTGCACGTCCACTACCACCGCGCCGCCTACTTCGACGACCGGCTGCGGATCTGGACACGCTGCGTCGGGCTACGGGGCGCCCGTTTCCGCTACGAGTACGCGGTCGAGCGCGGCGGGGAGCTCGTCGCGGAGGGATACACGGCTCACGCCACGGTCGACGCAGGCACCCGTCGACCCAA
>JBPCJB010000249.1:0-3083 GCA_051005735.1 Gaiellaceae bacterium
CCGACTGTCGTAGGATCGCGCCATCGAAGCGCGATTCGCACGGGGAAGATAGCCGCGCGTGCGCCGCATCGCGATCGTCGGCGCCGGGCAGTCCGGGCTCCAGCTTGGGCTCGGGCTCGTCGGCGCGGGCTATGAGGTGACCGTCCTCTCCGACCGGACCGCCGAGCAGGTCGAAAAGGGACGGGTGCTCTCGAGCCAGTGCATGTTCGCGAGCGCGCTCGAGACCGAGCGCGCCTTGGGACTCGACTTCTGGGCCGATCGCTGCCCGGCGGTCGACGGGATCTCGTTCGTCGTTCCGGACGGCTCCGGAGGCACGGCAATCGAGTGGGCCGCGCGCCTCGATGCGCCGGCGCAGTCCGTGGATCAACGCCTGAAGGTGCCCGGCTGGATGCGCGAGCTCGAGCGGCGAGGCGGGACGCTCGTCTGCCTCGAGGCGGGTGTCGAGGACCTGGAGGAGCTCGCGCGCGACCACGACCTCGTCGTCGTCGCGACGGGCAAGGGCGCGCTCGGCGGCCTCTTTCCACGCGATGCCGAGAAGTCCCCCTACGAGCGTCCGATGCGTGCGCTCGCGTTGACCTACGTGACCGGGATGACGCCGCGGGCCGAGCACTCCGCCGTCTGCTTCAACCTCCTGCCCGAGGTCGGCGAGTACTTCGTCTTCCCGGCTCTCACGATGTCGGGCGACTGCGAGATCATGGTGTTCGAGGGGATTCCCGGCGGACCGATGGACTGCTGGGACGATGTGCGCACCCCCGCCGAGCACCTCGCCCGGTCGCTCGAGATCCTCGAGGCCCTCGTGCCCTGGGAGGCGGAGCGTTGCCGCGACGTCCGGCTCACCGACGACATGGGCGTCCTGACCGGCCGCCTCGTGCCGGCCGTGCGAGTTCCCGTCGTCCGCCTTCCCTCTGGCGCCGCCGTCCTGGCGATGGCCGATGCCGTCGTGCTGAACGACCCGATCACGGGCCAGGGCTCGAACAACGCCGCCAAGTGCGCCGAGCTCTACCTGGGCAGCATCCGGGAGCGCGGTGACGGCCCGTTCGACGCGGCGTGGATGCAGCAGACGTTCGACCGCTACTGGCGCGCGTACTCGCAGTGGGTCGTCTCGTGGACGAACTCGCTGCTCTCGCCGCCGCAGCCGCAGGTGCTGCGGCTGCTCGAGACGGCGCAGGAGTTGCCGAGTCTCGCCCGGACGATCGTGAACGGCTTCGACGACCCCCGCGTGTTCTATCCCTGGTGGTTCGACGCCGGTGAGGCTGACCGGCTGATCGAGACCAGGCGCGCTCAGGAGACGAGCGACCATTTCGATCCGCGCGACCTCCGCGCTGCGCTTGGGCAGTACGCGACGGGTGTGACGGTCGTGACGACGCGGGCCGAAAACGGCCGCAAGATCGGCGTGACGGCGAACTCCTTCAGCTCGCTCTCGCTCGACCCGCCGCTCGTGCTCTGGTGCCTCGATGTCGGCGCGGCGAGCATGCCGGCGTTCAGCGGCTGCACGCACTTCGCCGTGCACGTGCTCGCGGCGTCCCAGCACCACCTCGCCCGCCAGTTCGCCGCGCCGGCCGAGGACAAGTTCGCCGGTGTGCCGGTCGAGGACGGGCCGGCGGGGGTTCCCCTGATCGGCGGTGTGGTCGCGCAGTTCGTCTGCCGCAACGTCCGGCAGGTGGACGGCGGCGACCATGTGATCGTGATCGGCGAGATCGAGCGGTACGAGGCGTTCGGCGGCGAGCCGCTCGTGTTCCACTCGGGCTCCTACCGCGTCGCGACGCGGCATCCGGAGCTCGACGGACGGTGACATGCCAGGGTCGAGAGGAGGAACAAGGTGAGGAAGATCGGGATCGTGGGGGCAGGTCAGGCGGGCCTGCTCGCCGCGCACGCCCTCGTGCTCAAGGGTTACGAGGTGACGCTCTACTCGGACAAGACGCCGGAGGACTTCCTGACGAAGGCCCGTCCCACCGGGGTCGCCGCCCGCTTCGACATGGCGCTCGGCTTCGAGCGGGAGCTCGGGCTCGAGCACTGGGGCGACGAGGCGCCACACGGCCAGGGCGTCCACCTGCACTTCCTGCCGAAGCAGGGCAACGTCCTCGTGACCCTGCTGGGCCGGCTCTCCGAGCCGTTCCTCGCGATCGACGTGCGCATGCAGAGCGCGACGTGGATGGGCGAGCTCGATGAGCGGGGCGGCCAGATCGAGATCGGCAATGTCAGCCTCGATCGGCTCGAGGAGATCGCTGCGGGGAACGACCTGACGCTGGTCGCTGCCGGCCGTAGCGAGATCATGAAGCTGTTCCCCCGCGACGAGGCCCGGACGACCTACTCGGAGCCGCAGCGGTTCCTGGCCATGGTCAACGTCACGAACGTGCCGATGGAGATGCCGTACGCGCCCTGGTTCCGGCCCGTAAAGTTCAACTTCTTCGCCCCCTACGGCGAGGCGTTCTGGGTGCCGTGGTACTCGAAGGGCCGCCAGCAGTGCTGGGGGATGCTCGTCGAGGCGAAGAAGGACGGCCCCTTCGACCGCTTCCGCGACTGCACGAGCGGGGAGGAGGTGCTGCGGCGAACGCAGCAGCTGATCCGCGAATACATGCCGTGGGACGCCGAGGTGTTCGCGAACGCCGAGGTCTGCGACGAGAACGCCTGGCTGGTCGGGCAGTTCACGCCCGAGGTGCGCCAGGCCGTCGGCACGCTCGCCTCCGGCCGCCACGTGATGGCGATCGGCGACACGGCCCAGTCGCTCGACCCGATCGGCGGCCAGGGCGCAAACAACGGCAACAAGATGGTGCGGGGCGTCACCGAGGAGATCGCCGCCCGCGAGGACAGGCCGTTCGACGCCGAATGGATGCGGGCGACGTTCGACCGTTTCTGGGAGCGGCACCGGTGGATCGAGAAGTTCAACAACACGTTGCTCGAGCCGCTCACCTCCAGCGGCCGCCTGCTCCTCGTCTCCCAGTACGGCAGTGACGCGAAGCCCGACAACGACAGCCCGCAGCAGAAGATCGCGGACATGTTCATCGAGAACTTCAACGATCCGCTCCTGCTCACCGAGGCGTTCCACGACTCCGGCCGGGCGAAGCAGGTGATCGGCGACGCCT
>JBPCJB010000250.1:0-2911 GCA_051005735.1 Gaiellaceae bacterium
CGCGCGGCAGTCGTGGGCGAGATCCTGGGAGTCGGTCGAGGAGCCGCCGTTGCCGAAGGCGAGCAGGCGGCCGCCGCGCTCGAGCCGAGCGCGGATCGCCTCGCCGCACGCGACGACCGCCTCGAGGTCGATGACGCGCCGGAGCTCGGTCGCGTCGGCGCCCTTCTGGAGCGTCGAGGCGCGGACGTCGGCCAGCACGGTCGGGAGATCCGACTCGGTGTGCTCGAGGAACGGATAGAGGAAGTCCGTCAAGCGATCCGCTCCAGCGCGACGCCCGCATGGCAGAGGAGCGTGTCGCCGACCGCGACACCTTCGACGAGATCGACCGCGACCTCCTCGCGCGCGCCGCCGAGCTCGATCACGGCTGTCCTGTCCTCGACTGCGACAACCCGCGCCTCCACCGCAACATCACCGCAGGTGATGCACGCGTCCGCGAGCAGGCCGGGATGCTCGAAGAAGACGTGCACGAGCTCCCAGAGCACGTGGTAGGCCGTCTCCTGCACCTCCTGGACGACGGCGCGATCCTCACTCGGAACGGAGAAGGAGAAGTCGGCGTCGATCCTCTCGGCCCCGGTCAGCGCGATGGTCAGCAGCCCGGGTCGGGCGAGCAGCTCCTCGACCGCCGCGTCCCGCCCCCCGTGGACTAATCCAATCGCGATGTCCCCGGCTCGCGCCAGCTCTGGGGCCGCGAGCGCGGGGAGCGCGCGCTTGCCGACGATCACAGGATGCATGAACTCGACTGCGACGTGGGCGGCGTCGCTCGCCGCCGCGCCGCTGCCCCAGACGGCGAGCGCCCCTCCCGCCGTGAACGCCCGCGCCAGCGCGTGGCAGGCGAGCGCGAGCTGCTCCTGCTCAATGAAGAGGAACGTGCTGAGAACACGCTCGCGCTCCGCGATCCTGCTGACCAAACGCGCTGCGCCCGGCGTCACTCGATCGTGCTCGCCCGTAGCTCGTCGAGCTCCTGCTCGTAGGGCTCGCCGAGCTGCTCGAGGAACTCGCGGGTCGCCTCGGCCTCCGCCTCGTCGATCTTCGACATCGCGAAGCCGACGTGGATCAGGACCCAGTCGCCGACCCCGATCGCGTCCGGCCCGGTCGCGAGCAGACCCACGTTGACGTTCCGCCGCACACCCGAGACCTCCGCCTTCGCGATGTGGTGCTCGTTGTCGATCATCTCCACGATCTGGGCCGGGATCCCGAGGCACATCGCGCGACCGCTCTAGACGGACTCGGACTGCGGTCCGACGACTGGCGCCATCACGGGCTGGGTGTCGGCCGTAGGCTGCGCGCCCACGATCCCCTCGAGCGCGCCCGCGACCTGCTCGAGCGCGCCGTTGATCTCACCGAGGACAGGGCCGATCGGAGCGGTCTGCTTCTCGATCGCGCGGACGCCGAAGGTGACGAGGCCGAGCGTCTTCGAGACCTTGCGCAAGGTCGAGGCGATCAGGACGAGGTAGACGGCGAGCACGACCACGAGCAGGACGAGCTCGACCAGCGTCGCGACGATCAGGACGGTCTTCACGGTTGACTCCTTTCGGCGAGTCGGGCGTGCTCGCCCAGCTCGGCGAGGAGGTCGCCGCCGCGGGCCTTGGTGGTCTGGAGGAGATGCGTCGTCTGAGTGTTCTGGGCGACGAGCTTGCCCGCAGTCCAGATCGCGGTCGCGCCGGTCTCCACGTCGTTTACGGTCCGCCGGAGCAACTCGAGGAGCGTCCAGACGACGACCGCAACGACGAGCCCGACCGCGATTCCGAGCCCCCAGGCCAGCTCGACGCCGTTCGAAAGGGCGAGCAGGCCCATCAGGCTTTCCCAAGCTTCTGCAGGTAGGCGACGGCGAGTCCGGGGACGGCCGTCGCGAGGTCGCGCGTCCGGACCGCCTCGTCGACCCCGTCGAGGTTGCGCGTGATCCCGAGGCCGGCGTCGAGGATGTCGCGGGAGTAGCGCTCGATCTCGAGGGCGGGCCGCATGATCTTGCTGAAGAGCAGGACGACGACGATCGCGACCACGAGGCCGAGCGCAAGACCGATCCAGGCCAGCACGATCACGTCCCGGACACCTCCTTGCGGACGGCACCGAGGTCGCGGGTGATCCGCATGAGATCGTGGTTCGTGGCGGCGACGTCGAAGAGAGCCGCCGTGTTCGCCTGGGCGCCGTCGAGCGCTGCGACGATCGCGCCCGCCTGGCCGACGATCCGGCGACCGAGGAGGATGATCGCGATCAGGAGCGCGGCGACGAGCGCGATCACTACCGCTCCGAGGACGGAGCCGATCACCCACCACCCTGTCGTCGAGACGGCTACCACGCGCAGCCTCCAGGCCTCTGCATGCATTCCGCACTTACCGGGCACAGCCTAACGCATGGGCAGGGCCGACATACGCCGGGATGCCGCCCGGGGCGTCGTAGCGGCGATGGCGATGACCGGTTTCAGACGGCTGTCGGTCGGGCTCGGCCTGCTCGAGGAGACGCCGCCCGAGGTCATGGCCGAGCAGGCAAAGGTCCTCCGGCCCGCGCTCGAGCGGGTGCCCGAGCGCCTGCGGGGCGTGGCGGTGGAGCTCGGACACTGGCTCTACGGCGCTGCCGGCGGAGCCGTTTACGGCGCCCTGGTGCGGCCTCGTCTCCGCGGGCGCTGGGTCGGCCCCGCATACGGCCTCGCGATCTGGGCCGCGTTCGAGACGGGCCTCGTCCCGTTGCTCGGCCTCGAGCACACGGAGGAGCGAAAGATAGTCTCGCGGCTTCTCGTTGCCGCCGACCACATCCTCTACGGCGCCATCGTCGCCGGGGAGAGCGTCGACTAGCCCTTGTCGCGGATCAGGCTCTGCGCGTAACGAGCCAGTGTCTGCGCCTGGGTGAGGTCGACGCCGTGCACCTTCTGCGCATGCTCGACCGCCTTCGCGAGCACCTCCTCCTCGGTCTCGCC
>JBPCJB010000251.1:0-4958 GCA_051005735.1 Gaiellaceae bacterium
TGCCGGTGCTCGCAAGCTTGAAGCGACACGCGCCGAGGCGGAAGACGAGCTCGGCCCGATCGAGGTCGGAGAACGCCGGACTCTCCGCGAGCGCTCGTGCCTCGGTCAGGAGCTCGATTCCGCGACGAGGATCGCCGTCCTGCATTTGGGCCCACGCCTCGCCGGAGCGGGCGCGAACGTCGAGCTCGGCCGCGTTCGTGGCCGAGACGGCGCTGCGCACGTCGCCGTAGGTGGCGATCGCATCCTTGTAGTGGTGCGCCTGCGTCAGAGCCTCCGCCTGGGCGAGCAGCGTCTCCACACGCCCGCGCTCGTCGGTGGAGACCCCGCTGGCGAGAAAAGCCGGGTCGACGTTGAGGCGCTGGGCGAGCCATTCGACCGTCTCCTGAGTCGGGCG
The DNA here is from genome assembly GCA_051005735.1 of Gaiellaceae bacterium. Taxonomy (GTDB): domain Bacteria; phylum Actinomycetota; class Thermoleophilia; order Gaiellales; family Gaiellaceae; genus Gaiellasilicea. Next base: position 395 of record JBPCJB010000251.1, read on the forward strand.
CGTCTTGCCGCGCTCGATCTGGCTGACGTACTCCTTCGAGAACCGCTCGCCCGCCAGCTCCGTCTGAGTGAGGCCGGCCGAGACGCGCAAAAGGCGGAGCCGATCGCCGAGCCGCCCGGACGTGGGGGGCGCAGCGGTGTGGCGGTGGGCTGTGTGGATGGCGTCGTTCATGGCGGTGGTTGAATCAGTGAAGTCAAATGTGAACCGGAGCGCATACCCCTTTGCGGGGATCTTTGAGCTGGAGATCTGCTTCCGGTGGCGAGTGAAGCAAGCTTAACACTGAATCACTTGACTACACTACTTGACTTTTCCGGACATGGCTCCTAGAGTGCGACCAACTTGCTCGCCGGACGCCAGGCGAAGCAAGGGCGCGCCACCGAGATGCGAACGCCGCAAAACGGAGGCCGTGACTGAGCCGCAGAGTCACGTCCGCCGGAGCGTCGCCTAGTGGCCAGCGCTTCACCAGGATCGTCCCCGGAGCCGCAGCCGGGGACGTTCCGCGGTCCAGGACCGACCACGGTCCAGGCTCGACGTTCGACGGCCACGGCCCAACAGGCGTCTGCGATGATCGCCGCGTGGCCACCGAGGACGCGTTTGCGTGGACGCCCTCCGCACAGCAGCTCGAGCGCGCGAACGTGTTCCGACTCGCGCAGGCGCTCGGCTGCCCCGACTACCCCTCGCTGCACCGGCTCTCGGTCGACGAGCCCGACCGGTTCTGGCGTGCCGTCGTCGACGATCTCGAGCTCGAGCTCTCGGCGCCGTGGGACAGAGTTCGTGACGATTCGCGCGGGGTCGAGTGGACGACGTGGTTCGAGGGCGCGCGACTGAACCTGGCGACGGCGTGCATCCACGTGTGGGCGGAGCGCACCCCGGACGCTCCCGCGGCGATCTTCCGAGGCGAGGACGGCAGCCGAGACGAATGGACGTTCGCCGGGCTCTCTCTCCACGTCGCGAAGCTCGCGCAGAGCCTGGCGACCCTAGGAGTGGCGGCAGGCGACCGGGTCGCGATCTATCTGCCGATGTGCCCGGAGGCCGCAGTCGTCTCGCATGCCTGCGCACACCTCGGGGCGATCCAGGTGCCGATCTTCTCCGGCTTCGGCGCGGCCGCCGTGGCGCAGCGGCTCCAGGACTCCGACGCAAAGGTCGTCGTCACCCCCGACTGGTCTTACCGCCGCGGCAGACGGGTGCCGATGCGGGAGACGATCGATGAGGCGCTGCGCGAGGCGCCGTCGGTCGAGCACGTCGTCGAGTGGCGCCGCGACGAGCGGACGTGGAGCGTGCCGCTCGAAGACGGAACGCTGCCGCCGCTCGACGTGCCCGCCGAGCACCCGTACCTTCTCGCATACACCTCGGGGACGACCGGGCGGCCGAAAGGAGCGCTGCACGTCCACGGCGGCTTCCTCCTCTCGATCGCCCGCGAGGCCGCCTATCAATCGGACGTCCGCGCCGGCGACCGGGTTCTCTTCGCCACGGACATGGGCTGGATCATGGGGCCCTGGACGGTGGTCGGCGCGGGTGCGCTCGGCGCGAGCGTCGTCTACATGGAAGGCGCACCCGACTGGCCCGAGGACCGGCTCTGGCGGCTCGTCGAGGAAGAGCAAGTGACGATGCTCGGCGTCTCGCCAACGCTGATCCGAGCGCTGATTCCGAAGGGCGAGCCGGAGGCGGATCTCTCCTCGCTGCGGGCGATCACGACGACCGGCGAGCCGTGGAACGCCGGCCCATACGACTGGCTGGACGAGCATGTGGCCGGCAGCGGCCGGATCCCGATCGTCAACATCTCCGGCGGCACCGAGGTGGGCGCCTGTTTCCTCTCGGTGACGCCGATGGCGCCGACGAAACCCTGCTCGCTCGGGTTCGCGGCGCTCGGGCAGGCGATGGACGTCTACTCAGCCGAGGGAGAGCCGCTGCGCGGCGAGGTGGGCGAGCTCGTCTGCACCCGTGCCTGGCCGGGAATGACGCGCGGGATCTGGGGCGACGACGCGCGTTACCTCGAGACGTACTGGAACAGGTTCACTGGGGTCTGGACGCACGGCGACTGGGCCTCGGTGGACGAGGACGGCTACTGGTTCCTGCACGGCCGCTCCGACGACACCCTCAACATCGCCGGCAAGCGGATCGGCCCGGCCGAGCTCGAGTCGGCGGCGCTCGACCATCCGGCGGTCGTAGAAGCAGCCGCGGTCGGGATCCCGCACGAGATCAAGGGTGAGGTCGCCTGGCTCTTCTGTGGCCTGAAGTCGGGGGCGGAGGCCGATGCGGACGGCGTCAAGGCCGTCGTTGCGGCGGCGCTCGGGAAGGCGTTCGCGCCGGATCGCGTTCTCTTCGTCAGCGCGCTGCCGAAGACCCGGAGCGCGAAGATCGTCCGCCGGGCCGTCCGGGCGACGGCGCTCGGAGAGGATCCCGGCGACCTCTCGACCCTGGAGAACCCCGACACCCTGAAGGAGATCGCGAATGTCGTCTAGAGCTCTGGTCACGGGCGCAGGCCGCGGGATCGGCGCCGGAATCGCCCGCGAGCTGGCCGCGCACAGCTGGCACGTGACCGTGACCGGCCGCACGCGCGACGAGGTGGAGGAGGTCGCGCGGGAGATCGACGGCGAGGCGGTCGTCGGCGATGTCTCGAATCGCGAGGACGTGGAGCGAATGATCGCAACCGCGGAGCCGATCGACCTGCTGGTCGCAAACGCGGGCGTCGCCACATGGGAGGAATCGTGGGAAACCGAGCTGGACGGGTGGTGGCGCGTCTTCGAGGTCAACGTGCTCGGCGCCTATCTGACCTGCCGGGTCGCCCTACCGGGGATGATCGAACGGGGCGGCGGCCGGATCGTGATCACCGGTAGCGGCGCCTCCTATCTTCCCGGCTCGACCTCGGGGGCTTACGCCGCGAGCAAGGCGGCGGTCGGCCGCTTCGGCGAGGTGCTCGCGAAGCAGGTGGCGCCGGAGGGCATCAAGGTCTTCGTGATCAGTCCCGGTCTGGTCAACACGAAGATGACTGGCGAACGCTTCCCCGAGGACGCGCCCTGGACGCCGCCGGAGCTAGCGCCGCGGCTCGTGCGCGAGCTTGCCTCGGGCCGCTTCGATGCGCTCTCGGGCCGGTACCTCCACGCCGAGCACGATCCACCGGACGAGCTCGAGGAGCGGATCCCGCGGATCCTCGCCGAGGATCTGAACGCGATCCGGCTGCGACGCGAGTAGGCCAAGCAACAGTCTGTTACGTGATCTCGGCGCGCGGCACGATCCAGGTCTGGCGCGCGAGCGCGAGCAGCTCGCCCTCCGCCGACCGGAGCGCCGTCCCGGCGTAGAGCCGCCGCCCCTCCTCGCCGATCGGCCAGCCCGCGACGACACAGCGCTCCCCTGCTTCCGGCAGCCGCTCGATGCGCGCGGCCATCCGCCCGAGGAGCGTCTCGCCGCGGCCCTGCGCGCTCAGCGCGTACGCCCCCGAGCAGTCGATCGCGGCCCAGACGACCGGAATCGAGACCTCGTGGGCAATCCAGGGCGCCGCGACGGGATCCGCCGGTGCGCCTCGACCCGGAAAGATGCGCAGCCCGTCGCCCTCGGTCCGGAGTCGGCCGCAGCTGAAGCAGCCGCGGAAGGCATCCGCCTCGAACGGAAGGCAGTGGCGGCTCGCCTCGACCGCCTCCTCCCACGAGACGCTCGCCGGCGCCTCCAGCTCGATCTCGGCAGGGATCGCTGCGGCGACGATCGCTTCGCCGTCGAGGAGAACCATCCCGTCGCCACGAGCCTCGATCGCGAGCCGCCGCTCGAGCGGCGGCGGTAGCCGCAACGTGACCTCGGCCAGCCCGTCCTGGTCCAGGTGCGAGGCCAACAGCCCGGCCGAGTACCCGCCGTTCGCGGAGCCCTCCGGCCCGCGAAAGCGGCGCCCGATGAGGATGTTTTCGCCTGAGAGTCGCAAACCGGTAGGATCGAAGAGTGCGGCTTGCGCTCGCCCAGATCAACGTCGTCGTCGGCGACCTGGACGGCAACCGCGAGCGCATTCTCTCGTCTCTGGCCGATGCGCGCAGCGAGGGCGCCGAGCTCGTGCTCTTTCCCGAGCTCGCCGTGACCGGCTACCCACCGGAGGATCTCCTGCTGCGACCCGCCTTCGTGCGCGCAGCCGAGCGCTCGCTGCGCCAGATCGCGGCCGCCTGTACGGAGATGACGGCGCTCGTCGGGACGCCGTGGTTCGACCGGGATCTCTTCAATGCCTGCGCTGTCTGCGCAGACGGCGAGGTCCGGTCGGTCTACCGAAAGCGCTACCTGCCGAACTACGGGGTCTTCGACGAGGACCGCTACTTCGCCCCCGGCCGCGAGCTCGTCCTGTTGCGCCTCGGGCAGACGCTCGTCGGCCCCACCGTCTGCGAGGACATCTGGCAGCCCGGCCCACCGGCAACCGATCTTGCGCTCGCCGGCGCCGAGTTGCTCGTGAACATCTCCGCGTCGCCCTACCACGTGGGCAAAGCGGAGGATCGGGAGGAGATGCTCGTCACCCGGGCGCGGGACAACTCGGCCTTCCTCGCGTTCTGCAACCTCGTCGGCGGCCAGGACGAGCTCGTCTTCGACGGGCATT
>JBPCJB010000252.1:0-9409 GCA_051005735.1 Gaiellaceae bacterium
TCGCTGATCGTGAGGCGACCGTCGGCGGCGACGGGTGTCGCGGCCGCGGGAGCAGGGGAGTTCTCCACGACGGTCGTCGTGCCGCCGCCGAGGTCGCCTGTGAGCGCAACGCCTCCGAGCGCGACCAAGCCGCCGAGGAGGGCAACGGCGGCGAGGCCGGAGGCGCGGAGAAGGAAGCTGCGTGCGTTCATGGGATTCGTTGTACCCCGGTTGTCTTAACGCGCCCTAAGCACGCCGTTAAGGCTGCGTTGCGATGGGCGGCGGGTTACGGCGTGACGGTCGCGACGTCGACCTTCGCCTCGCGCTCGGTTCCGAGAGCCTCGTCGAGCCGCTGCCGCAGCTCGCCGCTCGCCGCCAGCTCCTCGACGATGTCTGCGCCGCCGATCAGCTCGCCCTTGATGAAGACCTGCGGAATCGTCGGCCACCCGGAGAGGGCCGAGAGCTCCTGGCGGATCTGCGGATCCGGGAGGACGTCCACGGTCGTAACCGGCGCTCCGGCGTCGCGAAGCGCCCGCAGGGCGCGATCGGAGTTGCCGCACATGATCAGGTTCGGCGTCCCCTTCATGAAGAGGCTCACCGGCTCGGTCGAGATGATCTGCTGGAGCTGGTTGCGCAGGTCGGTCGCGTCGGTCGTACTCATGGCGTTCCTTTCGTCGTCTTGATCCGAAGCTCGTGGATCGAGCCGTCCGCGAGCGGCGCTGAGAGCGCGTCGTAGACCAGGCGGTGCTGCTCGACGAGCGAGAGCCCGTTGAAGCGCTCGCTTGCGACCGTCACCTGGAAGTGGTCGCCGCCGCCCGTTCGATCCTCGACAGCGAGGCCGCTCGCGTCGGGGAATGCCTGACGAAGAAGCGCCTCGAGCGTGTCGGTTCCGGCCACTGAGCCATCGTAGCCGTCTTGCGTTTCGCGTCCGGATCCGCGCGGTACGAGCGCCGCGTGACGACGTTCGGGTACTGGCTCTCCTCGGAGGAGCATCCGCCGCTCGACCTCGTGCGCAACGCGGCGCGCGCGGAGGAGGAGGGGTTCGAGCTCGCGATGATCTCCGACCACTTCCATCCCTGGAGCGATCGGCAGGGACACAGCGGCTTCGTCTGGAGCGTAGTCGGCGCGATCGCGTCCTCGACCGAACGGCTGCGCCTGGGTACAGGGGTCACGTGCCCGTTGATCCGCACCCATCCGGCGATCGTCGCCCACGCCGCCGCCACGTGCGGCGCGCTCATGCCCGGCCGCTTCTTTCTCGGGCTCGGGACCGGCGAGAACCTGAACGAGCACGTGCTCGGCGACCGCTGGCCGGCGCCGGACGAGCGGCTCGAGCTCCTCGAGGAGGCGATCGCGGTGATCCGGCTTCTCTGGGAGGGCGGGGAGCAGACGCATCGCGGCAAGCACTACACGGTCGATCACGCCCAGCTCTACACGCTTCCCGACGAGCCGATCCCGATCGCGGTCGCAGCGGCGAAGCCCCTGGCGGCCGAGCTCGCGGGCCGCGCCGGCGACGCGCTCGTCAACGTGGCCCCCGACCCCGCGATCGTCGAGGCCTATCGCGAGGCCGGCGGCGATGGGCCTCGGTACGGTCAGGTCAAGCTCTGCTGGGCGGAGAGCGAGGAGGCGGCGAAGCAGACGGTCTTCGAGCTCTGGCGGCACAGCGGACTAGAGGGCACGCTCAACCAGGAGCTGCCGCGGCCGTCCGACTTCGACGCGGTCGCCGAGAGCGTCACGCTCGAGATGGCAACGGAGGGCGTTCCCTGCGGCCCCGATCCCGAGCCGGTGCTCGCGCTCGTCCGCGAATGGGAGGAAGCCGGCTTCGACCAGATCTGCCTCGACCAGGTCGGCCCCGACCAGGAGGGCTTCTTCCGCTTCTGGAGGCAGCAGCTCCGCCCGAAGCTCGGCTGAGCGTCGCGCCCGGGGCTCTCGAGCCCGCTCGTTCGATAGATTCGACCCGATGGCCGCCGACTCGTTCTCCGCCCGCTCGACCCTCACTGTCGGTGGGCAGGAGTACGGGATCCACCGGCTCGACGCGCTCCAGTCCCGCTTCGACGTCGCGCGCCTCCCTTACACGCTTCGGATCCTGCTCGAGAACGTCCTGCGGACCGGCGACGACGCAGACGTCGAGGCGGTCGCGACCTGGGTCGCAGGCGACGAGCCGAGCCGCGAGATCTCGTTCTCGCCCGCCCGCGTGCTGCTCCAGGACTTCACGGGCGTGCCTGCCGTCGTCGACCTCGCGGCGATGCGCGACGCGATGGCCGACCTCGGCGGCGACGCGACGAGGATCAACCCGCTGATCCCCGTCGAGCTCGTGATCGACCATTCCGTGCAGGTCGACGAGTTCGGGACGCGAGCCGCCTTCCGCCACAACGTCGACCGCGAGTTCGAGCGCAACCTCGAGCGCTACGCCTTCCTCCGCTGGGGCCAGGAGGCGTTCCGAGACTTCAAGGTCGTGCCGCCCGGCACCGGGATCGTCCACCAGGTCAACCTCGAGTACCTCGCCCGCGTGATCGAGTCGCGCGACGGCGAGGCCTTCCCGGACACGCTCGTCGGCACCGACTCGCACACGACGATGGTGAACGGGCTCGGCGTTCTCGGCTGGGGCGTCGGCGGGATCGAGGCCGAGGCGGCGATGCTCGGCGAGGCGATCTCGATGCTCGTGCCCCAGGTCGTCGGCTTCCGGCTCGCCGGCGAGCTCCCGGAGGGCTCGACCGCGACCGACCTGGTCTTGACGGTGACGCAGATCCTGCGCGAGACGGGCGTCGTCGGCAAGTTCGTCGAGTACTTCGGCCACGGCCTCGTCGGGCTACCGCTCGCCGACCGCGCCACGCTCGGGAACATGTCCCCCGAGTACGGCGCCACCTGCGGCTTCTTCCCAGTCGACGAGGAGACGCTGAAGTACCTCCGGCTGACCGGCCGCGACGAGCAGCGCGTCGCCCTCGTCGAGGCCTACTGCAAGGAGAACCTGCTCTGGCACGACCCCGAGGAGACTGCGACCTACTCGGAGATCGTCGAGCTCGACCTGGCGACGGTCGAGCCGTCGCTCGCTGGGCCGCGGCGCCCGCAGGATCGAGTGCCGCTCCGCGACGCGAGGCAGGCGTTCGGCGAGGCGCTCGGCACCTTCGGCGTCTCCTACCCGGACGGCTCGCTCGACAAGGCGGTCGCAAACTCGTTTCCCGCGTCCGATCCGCCGGCCGAGACCACTCCGGGCGCGCAGCCGAGCTCGACCGAGGAAGAGGCGCCCGTACGCGTGGCGGTCGACACCGCATCGGCCGCGATCACCGTCAAGGCCGAGGACGGCTCGAGCTTCGAGCTCGACCACGGCGCCGTCGTGATCGCCGCGATCACCTCCTGTACGAACACGTCCAATCCGGCCGTGATGGTCGCGGCGGGGCTGCTCGCAAAGAAGGCCGTCGAGCGAGGCCTCGGCCGCAAGCCCTGGGTGAAGACGAGTCTCGCCCCCGGCTCGAAGGTCGTGACCGACTACTACGACCGCGCCGGCCTGACGCCCTATCTCGAGGAGCTCGGCTTCCACACGGTCGGCTACGGCTGCACGACCTGCATCGGGAACTCCGGCCCGCTGCCCGAGTCGATCTCGCGCGCGGTCGAGGAGGGCAACCTCGTCGCCTGCGCCGTCCTCTCGGGCAACCGCAACTTCGAGGCGCGGATCCATCCCGAGGTACAGGCGAACTACCTCGCCTCGCCGCCGCTCGTCGTCGCCTACGCGCTCGCCGGCACGATGGACCTCGACCTTACGACGGAGCCGCTCGGCACGGATCGCGACGGCGACGACGTCTTTCTTCGAGAGATCTGGCCGTCGGCGCACGAGATCTCGGACACGATCGCAGCTTCGATCGGGGACGACCTCTTCCGTAGCGCCTACGCGGGCGTCTTCGAGGGCAGCGACGCTTGGCAGGAGCTGGAGATTCCTTCCGGGAACCTCTACAGCTGGGACCAGGCGTCGACCTACATCCGTCAACCCACCTACTTCGCGGGGATGCAACGCGAGCCCGGACGCGTGGAGGACATCGAGGGCGCGCGCTGCCTCGTCCGGATCGGCGACTCGGTCACGACCGACCACATCTCGCCCGCCGGATCGATCAAGCCAGAGAGCCCCGCCGGGCGCTATCTCATCGAGCACGACGTCGAGCGCAAGGACTTCAACTCCTACGGCTCGCGGCGCGGGAACCACGAGGTGATGGTGCGCGGCACGTTCGCGAACGTGCGGCTCCGCAACGAGCTCGTGCCGGGGTCGGAGGGGACGTGGACGGCGCACCTGCCTTCGGGCGAGGAGACGACGATTCACGAGGCGTCCGAGCGCTACCTCGCCGAGGGCGTCCCGCTGATCGTGATCGCCGGGAAGGAATACGGCTCCGGCTCCTCGCGCGACTGGGCCGCCAAGGGGCCGAACCTCCTCGGCGTCCGCGCCGTGATCGCCGAGAGCTACGAGCGGATCCACCGCTCGAACCTGCTGATGATGGGAATCCTGCCGCTCCAGTTCCGCGACGGCGAGACCCCGGAGAGCCTCGGCCTGACGGGCCGCGAGAGCTTCTCGATCGAGGGCGTCGAGAACGGCGAGGCCCGCGAGGTGACGGTCCGCGCCGACGAGACGACCTTCTCCGCCCGCGTGCGGCTCGACACCCCGCGCGAGCGCGACTACCTCCGCCACGGCGGGATCCTCCCGTACGTGCTGCGGCGGCTGCTCGCGAGCTAGTCCGCTCCGAGGTACTCCAGAATGATGTCTGCCTTGAGGTGGCGCCGCATCAGCGAGGTCATGATCGCCATGCCGTCTTCCCGATCGACACTCACAGCGACATGGTGCCGCGCCGACCCGCCGCCCGCAAGATGACCGAATCGGACGAGACGTTTACCGCGTGGGGGATCGAGCCTGTTCCGGAGCGCCTGCGCGTGCTCGGCTTCCTCGACCTCTCCCTCCTCTGGGGAAACCTCGGCGTCTCGCTGCTCGTCCTCGTCGCCGGCACCTACCTCGTCCCGGCGCTCTCGCTACCGCAAGCGTTTCTCGCGATCCTGCTCGGCAGCCTGATCGGGAACGCGATGCTCGCCGTCGCCGGCTTGATCGGCGCCGACGCGCGGGTCCCGGCGATGGTGCTGCTGCGAGCGCCGCTCGGGCGGCGCGGCTCGTGGGGGCCAACCGTCCTGAACGGGGCGCAGTGCGTCGGCTGGTCGATCTTCGAGTTGCTGATCATCGCGACGGCCGCCGCCGCACTCTCCGACGAGCTCCTGGGCTTCCGGGCGCAGTGGCTGTGGACGCTCGTCTTCGGCGGGGTCGCGCTTGCGCTCGCGCTGCTCGGGCCTGTCGATCTCGTCCGCAAGCTCGTGCGCAGGTTCGCCGTCTGGGCCGTGCTCGCCTCGCTCGTCTACCTGACCTACTGGGGACTCGACGGCGCGGCGCTCGACGCGCTCTGGGATCGGCCCGGCGAGGGCGGCTTCTCTGTGCTCGAGGGCGTCGATCTGGTTGTTTCGATCACCGTCTCGTGGATTCCGCTCGCCGCCGACTACACGCGTTTCAGCCGTGATCGGCGCAGCGCTTTCTGGGGCACGGGGCTCGGCTATCTGACCACGAGCGTCTGGCTCTGGAGTCTCGGCGCCGTCCTCTTCTTCTCGCGCGACCTCACGGACGTGACGGCGCTTCCTGCGGCGATCGCCGCCGGCGGGCTCGCGGCGACGCTGGCACTGCTGGCAGTCACCGTGGACGAAGCGGACGAGGCCTTCGCGAATGTCTACTCCGCGGCCGTCACCGCCCAGAACGTCGTCCCGCGGGCGCCGCAGCGCGCGCTGATCGTCGCGGTCGCGGCGCTGGCGACCCTCGGCGCGCTGACGATCGACCTGCTCGCCTACGAGACGTTCCTGCTCCTGCTCGGCTCTTTCTTCGTGCCGCTCTTCGGCGTCCTCCTCGCCGACTGGATCGTCGCCGGCAGGCACTACCGAGAGGAGGACATCTTCCGCGGGCCGGTGGCTCGACCCGGGATGATCGCCGCGTGGGTCGCCGGCTTCGCGCTCTACCAGTGGCTGAACCCGGTCGGGCCGAGCTGGTGGACGAGCGCCGTCGAGCGGCTCGGGCCGCCCGACCTCGGGATCGGCGCCACGATCCCGAGCTTCGCGCTGGCGCTCACGCTCGGCGCCGCGGTCGCCCGGCTCTCGCGGCGCCTCCTCTGACCTAGGATCGGGAGGATGCGCGGTCTGGCGGTGATCGGGAACCTCGCGCGCGACACCGTCGATGGCGGCGCTCCTCGCGTCGGCGGCGCGCCGTACCACGCAGCCCGCGCCCTGCGCCTGCTCGGTGGGCGCGCCCGAATCGTCGCGCGCTGCGCCGAGGCCGACCGGCGCGCGCTGCTCCCGCCGCTCGCGGCACTCGGTGTGCCCGTCGACTGGCGCTCCGCAGCGACCACGGCGGCCTTCGCGCTGCGCTACGAGGGCGAGCAGCGAGCGCTCGAGCTGGAGGCGCCCGGCGAACCGTGGACCATCGAAGCCGCGGCCGCCGTCGGCCGTGCCGAATGGATTCAGGTGGGTGCCCTGACCCGCGACGACTTCGCGGCCGACGTCCTCGCCGCGCTCGCACGAGACCGCCGGCTCGCACTCGACGGCCAGGGCCTCGTGCGACCGGCGCGAACGGGAGCGATCGAGCTCGACGCCGACTTCGACGCCGGGCTGCTCCGCCACGTCACCGTGCTCAAGCTCGCAGAGGACGAAGCCGACGTGCTCGGCGGCGAGGACGCTGTCGCAGCGCTTGGTGTCCCCGAGCTCATGCTGACGCAGGGATCGCGGGGCGCGCTGCTCGTGAGCGCCGGCCGGCGCGAGCGGATCCCGGTGCGGCAGGTCGAGGGCAAGGACCCAACCGGAGCCGGCGACGCCTTCCTCGCCGGCTACCTCTGGGCGCGAGCCGCGGGCCACCGGCCCCTCTCGGCCGCGCGCAACGCAGGTGCGATCGTCTCGCGGGTGCTGGAGCTCGGGCCCTGATCGCCTATATCCGCACGGTCGAAGGCTCGTTCGCGCTCGACCTCGACGACGAGGTCGTGCTCGGCCCGGCCGGCGAGCCCGCGGCCGAGCGAGTCGAGCTCAGCCTGCCCCGCCTCGTCGCCGCCTCGGCAGCCGGCTCCACCGTCGTCGCAATCGTCGACCGACGCCCCCCGCTCCTCGTCTCGGGCGACGCCGGCGCCACCTGGCGCGAGGCGGGAGGCGGGTTGCCGCCCGGCTTCGCGGTCGCAATCGACCCTGACGACCCGGACCGCATCCTCTACGCCGCGCGGAACCGCCTCTACCTCTCAACCGACGGCGGCCGCTTCTGGCGCAGCCTCGAACCAGAGCTGTCCGACATCGAGGCTGTTGGCTGGACTACGGCACCTTGAACTCGCCGCGGGCGACGACGACGGCCGTGCCGCCGACCTCGACGCGCTCGATCCTCTCGCCTTCTCCCCAAGCAGTGGCATAGAGCGTCGAGGCGCGCCCGATCTCGGCGCCCTGAGAGATCTCGATCTGCTCGCCCCAGGGCGCCCACCCGCGCCGCGCGAGATGGCAGGCGAGCGGCCCCGCGGCCGAGCCGGTCGCCGCATCCTCGCCAACCGCGTCGAGCGGCGAGAACATCCGCGTCTTCCAGCGGCTGCCCGAGCCGGCGAAGACGTTGACGCCGACGAGCGCGGCCACGAGCTCGCCGGCGGCGAGCGCGCCCCAGTTCGGGCGCACAGCCGCGACCTCCGCCTCGCTCTCGAGCGCGACGTAGACGTGCTGGATCCCGTTGTCGTAGACCTCGACCGGCAGCGCCGAGCCGGCAATGCCGAGGGCGGCGCAGAGCTCGTCCACGCGCTCGAAGTCCGCCACGGTCGGCACGGGCTGGGTCATTCGGCCGAAGACGATCCGCCCGGACGGGTCGCGCTCGAGCTCGACCGGGACGATCCCCCGCCCGGTCTCGATCTGGATCGTGCCGAGCTGGAGCGGACCGCCGAGCACGAACGCCGTCCCGAGGGTCGGATGGCCGGCAAACGGGAGCTCGTGCGTCGGCGTGAAGATGCGGATCCGCACCGTCCCGCCTTCGCGAGGCGGGAGCACGAAGACCGACTCCGAGAAGCCGAGCTCGAGCGCGAGAGCCTGCATCGTCCCGTCGTCCAGATCGCGCGCGTCCGTGAAGACGCCGAGCTGGTTGCCCTGGAGCGGGATCTCCGTGAAGACGTCCGCGAGCACGTAGCGGAAGCTGCGCATCTGCCCAGCTTAGAAGCTCTAACGTAATGAGGCGTCGTCGCCGGGGGTGCGCTGGGTGGTGCGAGGCAAGGACGCAGGGAGCGTCGATATGCAGGCATATCGGCGCGACTGAGGCCGCCGGATCGCGCCGCCCGGGGCGTTCCGGAAGCTCAGGAATTCATTGCGTCAGAGGCTCTCAACGGCTCCAGGTCCTCGTCCTCGTCCGCCCACTTCTGGAACTTCGGGTCGAGCTCGATGGCGCGGTCGAGGCTCGTCCGTGCCTTGTCGAGCTGGCCCGTTCGCGCGTAGATGCACGCGAGGTGGTAGTGCAGCGCCGGGTGATCCGGCTTCTCCGCGAGCCCTGCCTGCAGCTCCGCCACAGCCCGTCCGGGGTCTTCGTCCACGACGCCGTAGGCGGTGAAGAAGTACTCCCAGGCGGACACCTCGTGCGAGCCGGGCTTGCCGCCGACCGCGAGGACGGTCGTTCCAGGCTCCTCGGCGCGGGCGTACCGCTTCACCTTCGGGTCGCGCAGGAAGACGACCGAGCCCGCTGGAACCTCGGTCTCCTCGCCGTCGAGCACGAACGTCGCCCTGCCGGAGACGACCATGTACAGCTCCTCGTGGCCGAGCTGCTCTTCCGTGTGCTCTTCGACGACGTCCTGTCCGGCCTCCGTCGCCGTGTACGCGCTGATGCCGAACGCGGTGATCCCGAAGTGCTTCCGCAACGGCGTCCAGCGCAGCGTGCCGTGGGCCTTCACCGACTCGAGCTCGTTCAGGCTCGCGATCTCGTATCCGCTCATCGTCTCCTCAGCTCGCTCAGCACGACAGGGTCGATCTCGGCGTCGCCGTCGACGCGTTCCTCCAGGTTCGCGACCCCGGCCCAGTCCTCGAGGCGCTCGTAACCGAGCTCCGCGAGGCGCTCCTCGATCTCGACGCGGAGCTCGTCGTCGACGGTCAGCCACCGGTCGCGCGGGGTCTTGCCGAAGAGCTGGTCGTGGAGGACGTAGAGGCGCCGCAGCTCCTCGATCGGCGTCGCGTGGTCGTCCACCCGCAGATCGAGCACGACGTCGGAGAGGCCCGCATAGCCGCCGACGCGCCTGACGACGAGCAGCGCAGCAGACTGCTGTCCGCGGCTGTCGCCTCCTGCCGCCTGGCCCGCGGCCAGCGACTCGAGCAGACGCTCGGCGAGCGAGCCCGACGAAGCCTCGAACGTATCCGCGAGCGCGTCGACCGTCTC
>JBPCJB010000253.1:0-6254 GCA_051005735.1 Gaiellaceae bacterium
GGGCGCCGAGCTCGCGAGCGGCCTCGACGAGCGCGTTCGACGCGCCGACGACGGCGCGGGCGCGCCGGAGCAGCGGCCGGGCGAGCCACGGTGCGCGATGCGCGAGCTCGACGTCGGTTCCCCAGAGCTGGACGACGAACGGCTTTCCGGTGAGCGCGGCGACGACCCCGGACGGCAGCCAGTGAGCGTGGACGAGGTCGGCGTCGCGCGAGGCACGCCGCGCGGCCCGGACAAACCCGGCCAGGAAGAGCGGCAGCGCAAGGGCGAGCCAGGGCCGGCGGCGCAGGTTCCCGACGACGCCATATCCGTACGCGATCCCGAAGTGGCGAAAATCGCCGGGCGAGACGACGTCGATCTCGACGCCCGCGGCACGTGCGTGCTCGACCGCATCCCGCACGAAGCTCCCGGCCACGTCGTCCGCGTCTCGCGGATACGACGTGGTGAGGACGACGACCCTCAGCGCAGCCGCCGCTCGAAGACGATCGGCGCCGCGAGCACGAGCGTCGCGAACGTGAAGAAGTAGTAGAAGGACATCGTCAGGTAGAAGGCGTTCGCGGCGATCGTCCCGACAAGGGCGGCGGTCAGCCCCCACGCGAGCGGGCGGATCCGCGGCGAGGCGAGCGTCCGCCCGATCTCGCGCAGGCGTCCGAGCCGGCGGAACAGGTACCAGAGGAACCAGCCGACGAGGAGCGTGCCGACGATGCCCGTCTCCACGATCGTGGCCACGTAGAACGAGTGCGGCCCGAAGTTCGTCCGGCCGGTGACGAGCTCGTAATAGACCGAGAAGTTGTTCAGCCCAAGCCCGAAGAGCGGGTGCGAGGAGAGCACGTCCGGGATGAACTCGTAGACGGCGAAGTGGGTCGAGGTGCCTTCGCCGGAGGTGTCCACGCGCGACTTGAGCACGATCCGGAAGAAGTCCCAGCGCGTGGCGAGCACGCCGAGCAGCACGACCCCGACCCAGGTCAGCGGCCGCAGGAGCTCGGGCGAGCGGAGCTTGTGCCGGTACGGGAGCGCGAGCACCGCGAGCCCGGCGCCGAGGCCGAGCAGGCCGCTGCGGGAGAGCGTCGCCAGCTCGATGAGGAGGAGGAACGAGAGCAGCCAGGCGAGGGGCGCGCGCAGCCGGTGGCCCCGTTCGAGCCGCAGGTAGAGCGGCGTCAGGACGAGCAGCGGCAGCACGAGCTCGATCCCGAGGTGGTTGGGGTCGCCGGTGAGCGCGTTCGGCCGGTAGACGTCCTGCCCTTCGATCGCGCCGTAGACGTTGATCTGGCTGGCTCCGCCCGTGAGCGGCTGGAGCAACGACTGGTCGAGGTTGATTCCCGCGATCTCGGCCGCGACGAGCTGGACGATCCCGTACACCGCGTTCGCGGCGATCCCGAGCATGAAGATCGAGAGCGTCCGCCAGTAGAAGCGCTCGGTGCGCCGCGCGAGGTAGGCGACGCCGGCGACGAGGAAGAGGAAGTGGAGGAGGAACTTGACCATCCCCTTCGCCCACTGCGCGAGCGCCTGCTCGGTGTCCAGGTTGAAGAAGCCGATCAGGTAGACGAGGAGGAAGGCTGTGAAGAATCCCGCTGCGATCGCGGCGCCGTAGGCAAGGCGCCGTTCGCCGGCGGCGAGGCGGTTACCGGCGAACGCGACGAGGAAGAGCGCGGTGAGGACGTCGGAGAGGCTGAGCGTCCCGGCAACCTCCCACTGCAGCTTCGCGAACGTGACGGTGAAGATCGTCGCGAAGAAGAGGAGCTCGGTGATCCGGCCCGGTCGACTCACAGCACTTGCAGCAGCTCGGCTAGCTCCTCCGCCCGGGCCCGCCGCGAGAGGCGGTGGCGCGCCGCCGCGGGAAGCTCGACCGTGGGCAGGCCCCCGTTCCGGAAGCGCGCGACGAGGCCGTCGAGCGCCTCGCGCAGCGCCGGCACGTCATCGGGAGCGGCGACGACACCGGCGCCGGTCTCGCGGATCAGCTCGGCCGCGGCGCCGTCCGGGGGGACTGCGGCGAGGATCGGCCGCTCCGCCGCGAGGTACTCGAAGACCTTGCCGGAGAGGACGCCCTTGCCGCGGCCGGAGGCCTCCGGGATCAGGAGCAGGAGAGCGTCGGAATCGCGCTGGAGCTCGAGCGCGGTCTGGCGCGAGGCGTACGGGATCAGCTCGAGCCGGTCGCACAGGCCGAGCCGCTCCGCCCAATCGCGGTCGGAGGCGCGAAAGTCACCGAGAAAGCGCACGACGACATCCTTGTGGCCCGACTCGGAGAGCGCGGTCAGGAACGGCCTCGGGTCGCGCTTGCCGAAGAAGCTGCCGGTGTGCGTGATCCGGAAGCGCTTCCCGGGCGTGTACGGAAGCCCAGCGAAGTCGTCAAAGTCGCAGCCGTTCGAGATCGTCGCCACCCTGCCTCGCGGCTCGAACCCACGAGCTTCGGCCGCGATCGCGTCGGAGACGCACGTGATCGCGTTCGCTTGGCGCGCGACGAGGTGGGCGACGCCGTCGCTCACCTTCTCCTTTGCCCGCACGGCGAGGCTGTCCGTGCGGCGGTGCGGGTGCGCGACGAGCGAGTCGCGGAGGTCCGCGACCCACTTCGCCCCGGTTGCGCGCTTGACGGCGGCGCCGACGAGGTGGATCGAATTCGGCGGCGAGGTCGTGAGCACGACGTCGATCTCCTCGCTGTGGGCGATCCTGATCGCAGCCGGAATCGCGGTCAGGTTCCAGCTCACGTTCTCGTCGGGAACGAGCAGCCGCCGGGAGGCTAGCTTCGCAAGCACGAGCGCCCGACCGACGCCCACCTTGCCGTGCAGCTCCTCCGCAGGCTTGCGTCCCTTGGGCCCGAGATAGCGGGCGCGATGCACCCACGCCTGTGTCGGCGCGCGCAGGTCTGCGTCCTCGTGGATCCACTTCGGGTCGTCTGGCGCGAGGACGTGTGTCTCGATCCCGAGCGCAGGCAGGTATTGCGCGAACTTGAGCGGCCGCTGGACACCGCCGCCCCCGGCGGGCGGCCAGTAGAGGGAGACGAGAAGGAGCTTCACGCGGCCGATGCTACTGCGCCCGCGCCAGAAAACTCCCCTGTACGTGCCCCCAGGGGCACCCCGGGTGTCCCTACCGAAACGCTATCGAGGAGATCGATCCGAGTGTGTGACAGCTTCGTGCCGAGAGTGTGCCGAGCTAGATGCTTGATCGGAAAATCCCGCGGGCCGGATGACGGCCACGACACGGCGCCGGATCACCACCCTCGCACACCGTGCAGGCCTTCAGGCCTGCACGGCGCACGAGTGCGGCGCCCGGCTTGGTCGTGACCGCCCCCGACTGCGCGCTCTTTTCCGATCAGCATCTAGAGGCGGAAGAGCGTGAAGCGCTCGTCGCGATGGACCACGGATAGACGCGGCGTCAGCTCGAATCGCTCGCGATCGACGACGAGCCAGCCTGCCCCGGCGGCGCGGGGGATGCCCAGGTCGCCGGTGCGGAAGAAGCGGCGGTTTGCGTCGCGGCGCTCGTAGGGCCGGTTGTCCCCGGTATCGGCGACGTGGGCGGGCGACGCGGCGGCGATGTAGACGGGCGCCTCGGCCGCGATCCGGTAGCTCGTTTCGAGGTCGGAGTAGACGACGGCGCCCTGCGGCACCTCCTCGCGCAGCGCCACCACGAGCCCGGCCGTGAGCGGGCTAGGGCGTCGGGCGTCGGATGGGCTCCAGTTTGCTGCCGCGTGAAACGCGACGGGAAGGACGAACAGCGCCGCCGCGATCGCGACGAGAGCCGAGGCGCCTTGTGTTGTTCCAACACAAGGTTCGGTCTTTCTGGCTCCAGGAGCGGGGTTGCGGCGCCTCCGAGCGCGCTTGTGTTGTTCCAACACAAGCCCGACGACCAGTGCGAGGACACCGCCGCCGGCGGCGATCCAGGTCGCGAGCGCAGGCCCACCGCTCTCGAGCCGGTAGCCGAAGTCGCCGGGAGAGACGAGTTGTAGTGCGATTCCCGCCGCGAGCGCGATGGGTAACAGCCCGAATCGGAGCAGGCCAGCGAGCACGGCGAGGCCACCGCCGAACGCGAATGCGAACGGCAGGAAGCCCGCGACGCGCCGGGACTGGGAGAGCGAGACGGCGTCGGAGAAGGAGACGAACAGCGTCGGCACGAGCATGACCGCCAGCACTGAAAGCGCGCCGCCCAGCACGTAGGCGGCCCAGCGCCGGCGCAGCGCGAAGCCGGCGAGCGGCACGCAGAGAAGCGCGGCCACGGCGATCGCGCCCGAGCGGCCGAAGACCTCGGGCGCGAGGCGGTAGCTCGCATCCGCGTAGACGTCGAGCTGCTCTTCGTACTGCCGCAGGGCCCGGCCGAGCTCGTCGGCCGTCGGGCTCACCGATCGAGTCTCGCGGACGATCGGCGCCAGCCAGGCGAGATAGAGCCCGGCAGGCACGACGAGCGCGGCGAGCGCCGCGGCGATCGGCTTCGCCTCCCGCCACGCGACGAGCGAGCGCACGACGAGGAAGCCGGCGAACGGGAGCCAGAGGAAGAGCGCATACGTGGGATGGACAACGGCCAGAGCAAGCCCCGCCGCTGCCGTCGACGCGAGCAGCCCCCGCGTGGGGCGGGCGGCGGCCGCGATCCCGAGCGCCAGCGCCGCGGGGACGAGTAGCTGCCGCGAGGCCGTCGCCGGCAGGCCGAGGGCGGTGTAGGCGCCGCCGCCGTCGGGCGCCAGGGCCGTGATCCCGACCTGCGCGGCGACGACCGCGACCGCCGGCCCGACGCGTCGGAAGAGCGCCCAGCCGGCCTCGTAGGAGACGAGCAGGGCGATGGGCGCGAGGATCGAGGCCTCGTGGAGGACGACGTCGGCCGGATCGAGGAAGGCGATGCGCGCGACGAGCGCCAGGAAGCCGTGCCAGAGCGGGAACGCGTAGCCGGGGTGGAGGCCGCCGTCGGCGAACTCGTTCACGGAGTCGAGCGAGAGCTCGTCGAAGGCGTCGAGCTTGCGCGCGCGGGCGAGGTGGAAGAGCCCGTCGCCGCCGATCTCGCCGGCGACGGGCCAGAGCAGGAGGCCGAGGACGGCGCCGGCGCCGAAGATCCACCAGCGGCCGGGGACGCTCTCCCCTCGCGCGGCGCGGCGGCCCGCGGCGAGAGCAACGACTGCGATTGCGAGCAGCAGCACGAGCGTCAGCCCGAGCGAGCCGCCGACGAGGAACGTGACCGCAAGCGCGCCGAAGAGCACCGCCAACGCCCACGCGAGTGTCGCCGAGACCGAGTGGATCCCGAGCGCTCGGGCGACAGCCCACCCGGGCGCCAGCACGACCGCGGTCGCGAGCGCGAGCCGCAGCAGCGTCATCGCCGCAGCAGCTCCGGCACCCGCCCGGAGCCGAGCCAGGCGGCGCCGTCGCGATACATCCTACCCCGCTCGCCGCGAAAGAGCGCGCCGCGCAGCACGAGCGCCGCCCACAGCAGCCGTCGCGCCCGCTCGGCACTGCGCGCGCCGCGGTGCTTTGCGAAGAACCGCAGCTGCCCGCGCAGGTTCTCGCGATACAGCCGGCCCCCATGCGAGGCGCCGCCGACGTGAACGCACTCGGCGCCGGGAAAGAAGAGCACCTTCCAGCCCGCCTGCACGAAGCGGTAACACCAGTCGGTCTCCTCGCTGAAGAGGAAGAACTCCTCGTCGAGGGGCCCGACGGCGTCGGTCGCCTCCCGGCGGACGAGCATGCAGGCGCCCATGACGACCTCCGCCTCGAGCACCCGGTCGTGCTGGAACCCACCCGCGTAGAAGCCGTTCAGGAGCTGCGTCCGCGGAGCGAGCTTGCGCAGGAAGAAGTACTCCGTCGCGAGCCGCCAGAGCGTGGGGAAGCCACGCACCGAGCGTTGCAGCGTCCCGTTCGGATTCGAGAGCCGTGGGCCGACGATCGCCGCCTTCGGGTGCTCGTCGGCGAACGCGACGAGCTGCGCCAGCGAGCCCTCGCTCAGCCAGGCGTCGGCGTTCAGGATCAGGACATAGCGGCTCGAGCTCGCAGCCAGCCCCACGTTCCAGCCGGCCGCGAGCCCGCGGTTCTCGCGCTCGAGAACGCGCACCTCCGGGAAGAGCTCGTGGACCACGTCCACCGTCCCGTCCGTGGAGCGGTTGTCCATGACGATCGTCTCCTCGTCACGAACGCTCTCGAGGCACCGCTCGATCCACGGGAGCGCGTTGTGCGTGACGACGACGACGCTGACGTCACGCATGAGTCGGCGAAGGCCGGCCGCGCAATCCCTCCCACAGCAGGATCGCGCCGCCCGGCAGCGCCAGCGCGATCGTGACGAGGAAGAAG
>JBPCJB010000254.1:0-6300 GCA_051005735.1 Gaiellaceae bacterium
GAAACACGATGTTCAGGGCGGCGCGGGTCGCCGGCAGGTCGTCGCGCAGCGCCGCATCCAGCGCCAGCAGCTCGAGATCCTCGACCTCATCGACGTCGTAGGTGGGCTCGAGCAGCGCCACTCGCAGGCCGAGCGTCCGCGCAGAACGCTGGAGCTCGTCGAGCACGGACGAGGTGCTCATCGCGACCCCGGCGAGCACGTCGTGCCAGCCGCGCATTCCGATCAGGTAGTAGCCGCCGTCGGTGACCGGACCGAGCACGAGCTCGTGCCGGTCGAGGAGCGCGAAGGCCTCGGCGACGACCTCGGCCCGGAGCTGGGGCGAGTCCGAGGCGATGAGGATGCTTCGTTCCTCACCCCGCGCCGCGGCGCCGCGGAAGAACGCACGCCGCCTCTCCGTCCAGTCGCCGGGCGGTTGCGGAAGCAACGGCGCCGAACGGCCCAAGTAACGGTCCGTTACTCGGGGCCATTCCGCGGCTGGGGTAACGAACCAGGCCGCAGCGGGAAAGCGCGCGGCCAGGTCGCGCAGAAAGGCGCCGTAGAGCTCGGCCGCCGCAACGTTGCCGATCGAGGCCGCAAGCCGCGTCTTCACATGTCCTGCGCGCGGGGCCTTCGCCGCGATCGTCAGGCGGGCGGTCATCGCAGCAACCGACCCATGTCGGCGGCCGTCCGGAGGGTGCCGCGCACCGTTCCCGTCACCTTCGAGCGGCCGGAGCGGGCGAGGTATGCGACCGGCACCTCCTCGATCTTCCAGCCGGCCCGCTGAGCGCGGAGCACCATCTCGAGCGGCCAACCGAAGCGGCGATCCGCGATCCCGAGGGCGAGCAGCGGCTCTCGCCTCGCCGCTCGCATCGGCCCGAGATCGCGCAGCGGGAGGCCACTTCGGCGGCGCAGCTCGAGCGCGAGCAGCCGGTTCGCGATGCGCGCATGCACGGGCCACGCTCCAGACGCCGGGCGCCGCTCGCCGAGCACGAGGTCTGCGCTACCAGCGACGACCGCCGCGGCCACCGAGGGCAAGGCGCGCGGATCGAGGGAGCCGTCGCAGTCCATGAAGCAGACGACGTCCGCGCTCGCTGCCTCGAGCCCGGCGAAGCAGGCCGCCCCGAAGCCGGCCCGCGGTTCGACCACGACCCGCACGCCGAGCTCGAGCGCCAGCGTCCCCGACCCGTCGGTCGAGCCGTTGTCGACGACGATCGGCGCGAAGCCGTCGGGCATCCGGCCGAGCACCCAAGGCAGCGCCTCGGCCTCGTTCAGCACGGGCAGGACGACGTCGATCATGCGACCCGGCTCTCGAGCTCGCGTCTCGCGAACCGCTCGAGCCCGGCGAGCGCCACGGGAAGATCAGCCCGCCCGAAGCCCAGCCGGAAGTGGTTGCCGGGAAAGTCGTAGATCGAGCCCGGGACGACGAGCACCCGCTCCTCCTCGACCAGGCGGATCGCGAGCTCCTCGACGGGCAGGTCGGCGTGGAGGCGGGGAAAGCCGACGCACCCGGCCCGAGGACGAACCCACTCGAAGACGCCCACCCACTCGGCGAAGAAGGTGTCGAGCAGCGCGAGGTTCTCCGTGAGCAGCCGGCCGCTGCGGGCGAGCACCGTCTCGCGCGCCCGCAGCGCGATCAGCGCGAGCAGCTCGCTCGGCGCGCTCGAGCACGAGGAGATGTACTCCTTGTGGATCGAGATCCGCTGGAGCAGCTCGCGATCCTTCGTCGCGAGCCAGCCGATGCGGAGCCCGGCGAGGCCGAACGACTTCGACATCACTCCCACGCTCACGGCGAGCCCGCCGTACTCGGCCGCGGCGGGAAGCAGGTCGGCCGCGTCGTATTCGAGGTGGCGGTAGACCTCGTCCGAGAAGAGGTGCGCGCCGACCTCGGCCGCGATCGCCTCGACTGCATCGAGCGTTGCCCGAGGCGGGAGCGCTCCGGTCGGGTTGTGCGGGAAGTTGACGATCACGACGCGCGTCGACGGCCGCACGGCGCGCCGCAGCTCCTCGACGTCGAGCTCCCAGCCGTCCGGATCGAGCGGGACGAGGGTGACGTCGGCACCGGCCGCGTAGGCGACCTCGTGCAGGGACTGATAGGCGGGCCAGACGACGACGGCGTGATCCCCCGGCTGCAGGATCGCGTTCAGCGCCAGGAAGATCGCCTCGTCGGCGCCGGCGAACGTGACCACCTCGTCGGCCTCGATCCCCACGTACATGCCGGCGATCTCCTCGCGGAGCGCGGGCATCCCGCCGGGCTCGGTGTAGCCGAGGGCGAGCCGATCCCACCGCGCCCGCAGCTCGGAATCGGCCAGCGCGAGCAGGTCGTGCAGCCGGTAGGGCTCGATGTCCGAGGTGCAGAGCAGGTGCTCCGCCTTCGCTCCGAGCTCGGCGAAGAAGCGCTCGAGCTTGAGACCCTGGACGCTGTGCAGAGAGGTGGCGGTCACGTCCGCACAGGTTCCAGGCTGGGTTGGGGTGCCGGCATTAATGTTTTCTGACAAAGGCGAAGCGGGCCGAGGCGCACCGCCCCGGCCCGCGGTCGTGGGTGTCGTCGGGCGAAGAGCGCTAGCCGTTCCTCCCGACCACGTAGCTCGAGATCCGGCCGGTGCCGAAGAAGCTCGTCACGTAGCCGTAGCGGCGGAGCACGATCGCGGCCAGGGCGAGGAGCAGTGCGAGTGAGTCGTCGCGGTCGCTCGCTAGGTGTGGACTCCATGGATTCTCCTCGCGGTCGGTGTACCCGGGCGTTAGCCGTGAACCGTTCCTCCGAGATCTGAGCGCCCCATCAAGACCCGATGAGCGATTGCTCATGTGGTGGCCGCCCGAGCGATCCGCGATCCGCGCTTTCTGAAGATTCGCTAAAACATCGCGAAACGAGGTTCCGCATCGTTTTTGCAGGGCTACAACGACTCGATGCGGCCCTTCTCGCTCAGCATGCGGTGGTGGCTCGGCCTCGCGTTCGCGGTCGTCGCCGCCGCCACGGCCGTCGCCGTCGCCGAGGGGATGGCCCGGCGCTCGGAGGCGGCCTTTCGTCAGGACGCCGAGGAACGAGCGATCGAGCAGAGCCTCGCGGCGAAGTCCGCCCTCCGCCAAGCGCTCGAGCGGGGCAATCTCGACGACGCCGTGGTGGCGATCTCGACCCGCCGCCGGCTCGCGCTCTTCGTCCTCGACCGCGATGGCCGGCCGACCACACCGGCGCGTGCCGCGCAGACCGAGCTCTCGTCCGTTCCGGGCGCCGAGACTGCGATTCGCGAGGCCCTGGCGGGAGAGCGTTACGTGCGCTCGTTCGACCAGGGCCGGGTCACGGTGGTTGCGCTGCCGATGCCGTGGCAGTCCGCAGCAGCGCTGCTGACGTACTCGTTGCAGCCCGGCTACGCGTCGACGATGACGATGATCCGCGAGCAGATCGCAGCGGCCGTCATCTGGGCGATCGTCCTTGGGGGAGTCGCCGGCCTGGCAATCGCGATCCTGACGACGCGGCGGCTGCGGCGGATCGCCAAGGCGGCGAGGGCGATCGAGGCCGGCGACTTCGGCCGGCCCATCAACTCACGCCTGCGGGACGAGATCGGCCTGCTCGCGGAGACGTTCGACCGGATGCGCGCGCGCTTGCAGGAGTCGTTCGAAGGGATCCAGACCGAGCGGCTTCGCCTCCGCCGGACGCTCGAACGGCTCGATCAGGGCGTCGTGACGATCGACTCCGAGCTCAGAGTCGAGGCGGCGAACGATGCGTCCCTGCGCCTGCTCGAGGGCCTGAGCGAAGGAGACGTGCTCCCGGATCCATGGCCGGACTTCCCGCTGCGCAGCTTCAGCGCGGCTCTCTTCGGCGCCGACGCAGAGGTCGTCCGGATCCGCGTCTCGACCGGCGATGAGCGCCATTACACGCTCGACGGGATCCCAGCGGGCCAGGCGTTCCGCACCGCGATTCTCGTGATCACCGACGTCTCGGAGCTCGAGCGCCGCGAGCGGATCGAGCGGGAGTTCGTGACGAACGCGGCCCACGAGCTGCGCACGCCGGTCGCAGCGATCTCCGGCGCGGTGGAGGTGCTCGAGGCCGGTGCGAAGGAGCGGCCCGCGGAGCGCGACCACTTCCTCGCGATCATCGACCGCCAGGCGAGCCGGCTCGCACGGCTCTCCCGCTCGCTGCTCGTGCTCGCCCGCGCACAGACCGGCGCGGAGGACATTCGTCGCTCGCCGGTCGAGCTCTGCCCGCTGCTCGAGGAGATCGCCGCGGCCCTGGGCACGAGCGCGGATGTCGAGGTCGAGCTCGACTGCCCGGACGGACTGCTCGTCTTCGCCGAGCGCGACCTCCTCGATCAGGTCTTCTCGAACCTGGCGACGAATGCGGCCAAGCACACCGAGCACGGCCGGATCACGATCACCGCCCGAGCGCATGACGACGAACGCGTCTCGATCGAGCTCGTCGACACCGGCTCGGGAATCGCGCCGGAGGCGCAGTCGCGGATCTTCGATCGCTTCTACCGAGGCAAGACGAGGGAGCCGAACGGCTTCGGGCTCGGTCTCGCGATCGTCCGGCAGGCTGTTGCCGCCCTGAACGGCACGGTCGAGGTCAACTCCCAGTCCGGCGCGGGTACACGCGCGTCCGTGCTGCTGCCGCTCGCGAGGCCTGAATGAGCGCCCGGATCCTGATCGCCGACGACGAGCGGGACATCGTGGACGCGGTTGCCTATGCGCTCTCGGCCGACGGATACGAGGTCGACACCGTGGGCGACGGCGAGGCCGCGCTCGAGGCGGCAGAACGGGAGTCGTACGACATGATCGTCCTCGACATCACGATGCCGAGACTCTCCGGCACCGAGGTCTGTCGGCGCATCCGGATGAAGAGCATCGTTCCGATCGTGATGCTGACCGCGAGGGACGCGGAGCTCGATCTCGTGCTCGGCCTCGAGGTCGGCGCCGACGACTACGTGACGAAGCCGTTCTCCGTCGCCGAGCTCGTCGGCCGCGTGCACGCGATCCTGCGGCGGCGCGACTTCGAGCGCGCGGCCGTGGGCAGCGCGGTCCGCGAGCTCGGCGGCCTCCGGATCGACCTCGCCCGTCACCGCGTCGAGATCGACGGCGCACCCGTCGAGCTCACGCGTTCCGAGCTGAAGCTGCTCGTCTTCCTCGCCGAGCGACCCGAGCAGGTCTACTCGCGAGAGCAGGTGATGGAGCACCTCTGGGACACGCTCTACGTCGGCGACGCCCGGGCTTGCGATGTCCACGTCTACAACCTGCGCCAGAAGATCGAGGCCGACCCGTCGCAACCGACGCGGCTCGTGACGGTGCGCGACGTCGGCTACAAGCTCGTCCCGGTCTGAGCCCCTAAGCTAGGCCCGCGTCGAGATCGACCAGCTGCTGCGGAAGGATGCGGAGATTCAGGTCCGCTCACAACTCCGCGGCGCGGTTCGCTTGCGCCTACTGTTGGCGGCGCGATCCGATTCCCCGGGATCCACGAAACAGCGCCTAGCGCGAGGTGGTTTGATGGTCGTACGTGACGAGGTCGATTCCCTTCGCCAGCGTCGCTTCGCGGCGAACCAAACGGTGTTCCGTCGCGCGAACGAGCGGCTGAGCCAGCGCCTCGGCGCCCTTGCCTCCGAACGCGTGCAATACGTCTGCGAATGCGGGGACGACTCGTGCGGCGATCTCATCACGCTGCTCACGAGCGAGTACGAGCACGTTCGCTCGAACTCGGCGTGGTTCGTGATCGCGCTCGATCACGAGATCCTCTCGGGTGACGCCGAGCGAATCCTCGAGACGCATCACGACCATCAGGTCGTCGAGAAGAGCGGTGCGGCAGGTGCGACCGCGGTAGCGACGGACAACCGGCAGAACCGGGCCGCGCTCTAAGAACTCCTGCTGTGCGGCGGGAAGGCACGACCCCTCCCGCCGCACGGATCGCCGGTGGTGGTTGTCCTCGCTAGAGGAGTCGAGCGACGATCGGGCAGTTGACGACGATCCCGGTGGAGCCGAACGGCTTTCCCATCGGGCCGGTGACGTGACCGCCGACGACGTAGCCGAGGAGCTGGAACTCGTCGATCACCCGCGAGCGGTAGCCCTCGCGGATCGCCTCGGCCGTCCAGAAGCCGAGGTTGAGATCCCAGGCCGGGCTGTAGTCGAGCGCCACGGTCGGCAGGCCGCCGACGAGGTTGAGCGGCGGCAGCGGCTTCCCGTCCGGGCCCTTGTCCGTCAGCGCGCTGTTCAGTCCCTGCCGCTGCGGGTTCAGGCGTCCCGTCGGCCCATTCGCGATCACGAAGAGCCGCTCGATCGCGCTGAAGGCGCCGTCATCGCGACCGACCGGCAGGTCGCCGATCGCCGTGGCGAGGGTCCCCT
>JBPCJB010000255.1:0-5422 GCA_051005735.1 Gaiellaceae bacterium
CGGCTGTCGAGGAGCCACGGGCGGGATTCGGCAACATGGGGCTCAGCCCTCCGCCGGCAGGAACCCCTTTGCTGGGTCCGGAGGCCTTCCCCTGTCGTCCGGGGACGGGCGATGTGGGCTACTGGCGCTACGGGGTCGGCCCGATGCGTCGCGGCGGCCTGGAGCGTGAGGAGCTCGAGCCGGACCACATCGTGATCGACGGCGCGGGAGTCAACTTCCATGGGGTCGGACGAGTGGTCGATGGGGGAACGATCGAGATGGAGATGGACGAGGACTACTTCGCGCCGACCGTCCTGAAGGGCCCGGCCGGCGCGACCGTCACCATCGAGCTGGAGAACGACGGGGTCCGCCAGCACAACTTCAGCGTGCCGGCGCAAGGCATCGACGTGAACTGCGGCGTCCGTGCGGCGGGCGAGGTCGAGGTCGTCTTCCCGCCTTCGGGCGTGCTCATGTTCACCTGCAAGTACACGCTCAAGTCGGGCATGCGCGGGGCCCTCGCCGTCAAGGCGTAGAACGGCCCGTTCCGGTCCGGGTGACCCGGAAGAGGGCTGAGGCATACGCGCTCCTCTCTCGCCGGTCTCATCAGGACGAGGGGCTCGCCGAGGTGCTCCATCGAGACCCCAAGATCGGGCGGGCCCAAGGGCAAGTTCGCGAGATGATCCGTGACCTCCTAGCCGCCGCCGCGAAAGCGGGCGACGTCCGGGACGATGTGCCGCCTGAGGAGCTCGCGAGCTATTGCATCGATGCTCTTACGGGCGCCGGTGCCCATCGTTCGAAGGCGGCGGTGGGTCGCCTCGTCTCCGTGACGCTGGACGGCTTACGGCCCGTCGCGGGCTCGTGACCCGGTCTCGCCGCGCCGGAGGCCTGAGCGACCCGTGCGAGCGGGCAGACAGAGCCACCTACGACATCGGTGGGCGTCGCCTGGCCTAGGGCCGAGTCAGCGTGCGAGCGCTCAGGACACCGGGCGGCCGAAGGGCGAGATCAGTCCGAGGTGATCCAGCTTTTCGGGGTTGACGACGCTCCTGATGGCCTGGACCCGGCCTTCTACGACGTCAAGCGCGAGGACCGTGAGGAGGAGGCCCTCGGCGTCATAGGCGAGCGCCCCCGGCTGCCCGTTCACGGTCGCGAGCTCCAGCCGGGCTCCGATCCGCCGGCCTTGCTCGAAGAGGCGAACGAGGAACGTGGCGACGCGGTCCCGACCGTGGATCGGCATCCGCGCCGCGTACGCCTTCCCGCCGCCATCCCCGACCGCCACCGCGTCGGCGGCCAGCAGCTCGAGCAGCCCGCCCAAGTCACCCTCGGCGCAGGCCGCGAAGAACCGCTGCGCGAGCTCGTCGCGCGCCTCGGCCGACGCCTCGAACCGGGGCGCCCCCGCCTCGATCCGCCGACGCGCGCGGGCGAAGACCTGCCGGCAATTCGCCTCGCTCTTCCCTACGATCTCCGCGATCTCCGGGTAGCCGTACTCGAAGACCTCGCGCAGCAGGAACACGGCTCGCTCCACCGGCTTCAGGCTCTCGAGGAGCACCAGGAACGCCATCGACAGCGAGTCGGCCATCTCCACCTGCTCCGCCACGTCCTCCTCCGTTCCGGCCACGAGCGGCTCGGGGAGCCACGGGCCGACGTACGTCTCCCGCCGTGCCTTCGCTCGGCGGAGGTGGTCGATCGCGAGGCGCGTGACCGTCGTAGCCAGGTAGCTCTTCGCCGAGTCGACCTCGGTGCCCTCCTCGGCGGCGCGACGCCACCGGAGGAACGCGTCCTGCACCACGTCCTCCGCCTCCGCGACACTCCCGAGCATCCGGTAGGCGATCGAGAACAGCAGCGGCCGCAGCTCGACGAAGGCCTCGTCGGCCTCGACCGCACCGGCTCCGTTCCCCGCCATGTCGCTCACGAGACGCGCGAATGGGTCATCCCGTGACATCTCACCCGTCGTGGCCGTCGCCCTCGGAAGGCGCAACGCGATGCTCGTCGCGGAACAGATCACTCGAGTCACCCAGGTAGGCCGCAGCCTGCAGCGTGAAGAGCTCCGCGTAGATCCCGTCCTGGGACATCAGCTCCTCGTGCGTGCCGTGCTCCACCACGCGGCCCGACTCAAGGACGTAGATCCGGTCGGCCGACCGCACGGATGAGAACCGATGAGAGATCAGCAGGACGCTGCGACCGGCGAGGAAGGACCGGATCCGGCGGAACAGCTCGTGCTCGGCCCGAGGGTCGAGTGCGGCGGTGGGCTCGTCGAGGATCACGAAAGGGGCGTCGCGGAATAGCGCCCGTGCGAGCGCAACGCGCTGCCACTCACCGACCGAAAGATCGGTCCCGCCGATGAACTCCGGGCCGAGGATCGTCTCGTACCCGTTCGGCAAGGCGGCGAGCCGCTCGTCGGCGCCAGCCTGCTCCGCAGCCCCACGGATACCCTCGAGGTCCGCGACCGCCTCCGGACGCCCCAACCCGACGTTCTCTCGCGCGGTCAGATGGAAGCGGCCGAAGTCCTGGAAGATCACAGCGACGTGTCGCCGGAGACCGTCCGGGTCGATCGTCGCCGTGTCTACGCCGTCCCATCGGATCGTGCCCCGCTCGGGACGGTACAGTCCGGCGATGAGCTTCGCGAGCGTTGTCTTCCCGGACCCGTTCTCGCCGACGAGCGCCACGACCTCACCGGCAGCGATCGTCATCGAGACCTCCGCCACGGCGGGGGTGTCTCCGCTCGGGTAAGTGAACGTGACCTCCTCGACGTCGATCCGCCGCAGGCCCTCCGGCGCCGGACCGGAGGGCCGTGCCGCTTGCGTCTCTGGCAGCAGCTCGAGGAACGTCCGGTAGTCGTCGAGGTAGAGCGAGGCTTCGGAGAGCGTTCCGGCCGAGTACCCCGCCTCGGTCAGCCGGGAGCCCACGATCGCGACACCGGCCAAGGCGATTCCGGCCTGCGAGAGGCTGACACCGCCCCGAAGCGTCAGCCATGCGACGAGGAGGAGGGTCGATACCAAGACAACCCCGATCGCCAGGTTGGCCAGGAGCGAGAAGCGCAGGTGACGGCGTGCCACCTGGCGCAGCTCCCGGATCCGCTCGCCGTACAGCAGCTCGTAACGCGAGCGCAGGTACGGCGCCAAGCCGAAGGCGCGGACCTCCTTCGCCGCATCCCGACCGGTCAGGATCTTCGCCAAGTGGTTGCGCTCGCGGTCGCGTGGCGTGATTCGCCAGAAGAACCGGTAGAAGCTCTCCCCCCGTCGCGACGCGACTAGCCAGGCGGGTAGGAACACGATCGCGATCATCGGGATCAGCAGAGGCTCGATCGCGACCAGGGCGACCGTCACGCCGATCACGCCGATCACCGCGCGCGCGAGGCCCGAGACGCCGAACACCAGGTTCATCGGCTGCTGGCGCGCGCTCCGCGCTCGCTCGAGGCGATTGTGGAAGTTCGGATCGTCGAACACGATCAGGTCGACGGTCGTTGCGACGTCGAGGAGCCGCTCTTCGACGTGGCGAGCCACGACCTCGCCGAGGAGCTCCTGACGCTCGCGCTGCACCGTCGAGGCGCTGAACAGCAACGTCGACACGGCCCCGACCGCGAGCACCCACGGAACGATCGAGAGCAGTGACCCGTCGCCGCTCGAGGCGGCCAGGAGCGCCTGGAGCCCTTGCTGTCCGATCACGAGCTGCGCGACGATCCCGGCGCCGCCGACCAGCTGGAGCCCCGTCGAGACGATGAAGTCGTGGGGGCTGGCGTCCAGGAGCATCCGGATCCCGTCGCGAACGAGGCTCGGGATCCGGCGCACCGGCACTTTCTTCTCCGGATCTGGCTGGAGGTCGAAGAGGGTCGGGGTCGAGGAATCGTCGTCGGTCACACCCTCACTATGCCGCACACCGGAGGCAGGGCTCCGGCGATCGAGCTGTCACGAGGCAACCACCTCGTGCGTCTCGTGGTGAGAGAGGACAGGAAGACCGAGAGGAGGTCGTCATGAAGGTCTTCGTCACAGGCGCAAGCGGTGCGATCGGTCGTCAGCTCGTCCCGATGCTGATCGAGAGCGGTCACGACGTCGTCGCGATGACCCGCTCTCCGGAGAGAGCCAGCACGCTGCGGGCGATGGGCGCCGAGCCGGTGGTTGCGGACGCGCTCGACCGCGAGGCGGTGTGGACGCCGTCGCCCGGGCGGCTCCCGAGGCGGTCGTGCATCAGGCCACGGCGCTGTCCGGGCGGTTCGATATGAAGCACTTCAGCCGGTTCTTCGCGCAGACGAACCGGCTCCGGACGCTCGGCACGGATCACCTGTTGGAGGCCGCACGTGCCGCACGCGCTCGGCGCTTCGTCGCGCAGGGCTACGCGGGCTTGCCGCACGCGAGCGACGATCCGGCCGTGAAAACCGAGGAGGACCCGTCCGAGCCGTCGCTGCCCGACGAGATGCGCTCGACCGTTGACGCGATGAGGCACCTCGAGGCGGCGGTGCTGGGCGCCGAGGATCTCGAGGGCGTCGTGCTCCGGTACGGCTCGTTCTATGGACCGGGGACGTCGCTCGGGGTCGACGGCGAGATCGTCCAGGCCGTCCGGAGGCGGCTGATGCCGGTCGTCGGCGACGGGGCCGGCGTGTGGTCGTTCCTCCACGTCGACGACGCCGCCGCGGCGACCGTCGCTGCCCTCGAGCGTGGGGCGCTTGGCGTCTACCACGTTGTCGACGACGAGCCGACGCCCATGGGCGAGTTCCTGCCGGAGCTTGCGAGGATGGTCGGCGCGAAGCCGCCTCGGCGGGTGCCGGTGTGGCTCGCGAAGCCGCTGATCGGCGAGGCCGGCGTGTGGCTGATGACGAAGGTCCGCGGCGTCTCGAACGCGACGGCGAAGGCCGAGCTCCAGTGGACGCCCCGGTATCCGTCGTGGCGGACCGGCTTCCGCGACGGGCTTCGCTGGGGGCCGTCGCCGACGCCTGATGGCTAGGTATGTTCGAGTACGCCCATGGACCGCGCTGCCATCGAAGAGCTTTGGGCCTTCACGGACTACAGCTGGCGCGAGTACGCGAGCATGATCCGTCCTCTCGGGGACGACGTGCTGACGCAGCCTGCGCTCGGCTCCGGATGGCCGGCTCTGCGGGACGCGCTCGCTCACATCGTCTGGGCGTACGTCCGTTGGCTCGCGGACCCGGCCGGGACGAGCGACGAGCCGGTAGAACGTGTGGACTCATGGGAGGAACTCGAGGCCTACCGGCACCGCGTCCTGGGTCACGCGCGTGAGTACTTCGGTTCGCTCGATGACGACGAGCTGGTGAGGCCTCGCGAGATGAACGTCGACGGCGAGACGCTGCGTTACAGCCCCGCGGACATCGTCGTGCACGCCTTGCTGCACGAGCGCCAGCACCACGGGGATCGGAACACTCTCCTGTACCAACTGGGTATCGAGATCCCGATCGTGGAATACCGGTTCTCGCTGACCGAACGTCAGGGATAGC